>JAEYYZ010000018.1 GCA_023428185.1 Actinomycetes bacterium | reverse complement strand
ATCACCATCGTCCACCGTGCCGATGAGTCCGGAACCACCGAGAACTTCCAGGACTACCTCGTCAAGGCTGCGAGCAACTGGCCCGCAGACGAGGCTTCCGGAGACTGGCAAGGCGCCGCTGGCGAGTCCGGTCCTGGTACTTCGGCAGTGGTGCAGATTGTCCAGGACAACGTGGGAGCGATTGGTTACGCCGACGCTTCCCGTGCCGGCGAGTTGGGCACCGTGGCACTGAAGGTGGGCGAAGAGTACGTGCCCTTCTCGGCCGCCGCAGCAGCCGCTGTGGTGGATGCCTCCCCGCTCGCCGAAGGCGCGAACGGTGAGAACGACCTTGCGTACACGTTGGACCGCACCACCACCGCGTCGGGCGCCTACCCGCTCGTCTTGGTTTCGTACAGCATCCTGTGCCAGCAGTACGACGACGAGCAGGAGCGTGCGCTCGTGACCTCGTTCCTCAAGTACGTGGCGTCTGCCGAAGGCCAGGCGCAGTCTGCGTCCGCGGCCGGTTCGTCGCCCATCTCGGCCGACCTCTCGGCTCGCATCACCGCGATTCTCGACGAGATCGCGGCCGCGTAACACGCTCAACTAGGCAGGTGGTGGGTTCGTCCGCAAGGATGGACCCACCACCCCCTCTTTACTTACACCACGGAGCTGAGGCGTGACCATTCTCCAAGACACCGCCAGCGTGGCGGCCACGAGTGGCGAGTACCGATCCCATCGCGGAGCGCTCGCCAATCGCGTGTTTGGCGGCGTCTCCGCCGCGGCTGCTGTCCTCATTCTGGTGACCCTTGCGGCCGTCGCTACCTTCTTGTTGATCGAGGCCTGGCCTGCCATGACCTCTTCGGCGGCGGACCTCGCGGACAAGGTGCACTGGATCGGCACGGAGTCGGGCGAGACGCTCGTCGGCCTCATCGGTTACTTGGTATTTGGAACCGTACTCATTTCGGCGATTGCGCTGTTGATCGCCACCCCGCTGTCCATCGGTATCGCCCTGTTCATCTCGCACTACGCGCCACGGAAGTTGGCCGCGGGGCTCGGGTACCTGATTGACCTCTTGGCAGCGATCCCCTCCGTGGTTTACGGCCTGTGGGGCGCGTTGGTGCTGGTACCGGTCTTGCAGCCCTTCTATCAATGGCTCGCGGATTACCTCGGTTGGATCCCGATCTTCGCGCCAGGCGCGGACGGGACAGTCTCCGGCACCGGCCGCGTAGCCATGTCGGCGGGCATCGTGCTCGCCATCATGATCATCCCCATCATTACCGCGGTGACCCGCGAGGTGTTCCTGCAAACCCCCAAACTCCACGAGGAAGCGGCTCTTGCCATGGGCGCAACCCGGTGGGAAATGGTGCGCATGGCTGTATTCCCCTTTGCCCGGTCCGGCATGGTGGGCGCGACGATGCTCGGCTTGGGCCGTGCTCTTGGCGAGACGATGGCCGTCTACATGATCCTGTCGCCCGGCCTGACGTTCTCGTTGGGCTTGCTCCAAGCCGCTCAGCACAACACCATCGCGGCGTACATCGCACTTCAATTCCCTGAAGCCAACTCTGCAGGCGTCTCGGCACTGATCACCATGGGTCTGGCGCTCTTCGTCATCACCTTGCTGGTGAACATGCTCGCCCGCTGGGTGGTCTCTCGCCGATCACAATTTGATGGAGCCAACTGATGAGCGACTCCGCCTTGTCCACTACCCCCTTTGGCGAGGTCTCCACCCGCCGCAAGGTGGCAGACCGCGCCATGACCACCGTGGTGTACCTCGCCTTTGGGTTGGCACTCATTCCTTTGGTGTGGCTGTCCGTCACCGTAGTGACGCGTGGTCTGGATCGCTTTTGGGTTGACGCGAACGGCGAGGCCAACTTCAACCTCGACTTCCTCAACCAAAGCATGCGAGGCATCTTTGGCGGCATGCCGGAGGGCGGCATCCTCCACGCGATGTGGGGCACCGTACTCATCACGCTTGCGGCTAGCGCTATCTCAGTGCCTATCGGGATTCTGACGGCCATCTACCTGGTGGAATACGGGCGGGGCACACTCAAGCGCGCGGTCACGTTCTTTGTGGACGTCATGACCGGCATTCCGTCCATCGTCGCCGGTCTGTTCGCGTACGCAGTCTTCGCGCTACTAGTGGGGCCCGGGACCAAACTGGGCATCGTGGGCGCCGTGGCGCTATCAGTGCTGATGATCCCGGTGGTGGTAAGGGCGAGCGAAGAAATGCTCAAGTTGGTGCCTCACGAGCTACGCGAGGCCTCATACGCGCTGGGTGTCCCCAAGTGGCTCACCATCATTCGCATCGTGTTGAGGACCGCGTTTGCAGGACTCACCACAGGCGTGACGCTCGCCATTGCTCGCGTGATCGGTGAGACCGCGCCACTGCTGATTGCGGTGGGAGTGGCAGATTCGCTCAACTACAACCTCTTTGACGGCCGCATGATGACGTTGCCCGTGTACATCGTTGCCGAGTGGCGCAAAGGCACTCAGCCTTGCAACGACCCGACCATGCCGTGCATCGGCGAAATCACTGAGTACCGCGCATGGGCCGCTGCCCTGGTACTCATCCTGATCGTGATGGCGCTCAACCTCATAGCGCGCCTGATTTCCAAATACTTCTCGCCCAAGACCGGACGGTAGGACACACTCGTGACAAAACGCATTGACGTCAACAACTTGAATGTCTTCTACGGCACCTTCATGGCCGTCGAGGACGTCTCCCTCGCGATTGAGCCCAAGTCGGTGACCGCGTTCATTGGACCGTCTGGATGTGGCAAGTCCACGTTCCTGAGGACGCTCAACCGCATGCACGAAGTGATTCCTGGCGCGCGCGTTGAGGGTGAAGTGCTCATGGATGGCGTGAATCTCTATGGCTCCGGAGTGGATCCGGTGTCCGTCCGCCGCCATGTGGGCATGGTGTTTCAGCGCCCCAACCCGTTCCCCACCATGTCGATCGCAGAGAACGTGTTAGCCGGCCTCAAGCTGAACAGCAAGCGTCTTTCCAAGTCTCAAGGCGAAGAGATCGCGGAGTCCGCGCTACGCGGCGCGAACCTGTGGGAAGAGGTCAAGGACCGCCTGGACAAGCCCGGATCGTCACTCTCCGGTGGTCAGCAACAGCGCTTGTGTATAGCGCGCGCCATCGCCATCAAGCCCGACGTGCTGCTCATGGATGAGCCGTGCTCTGCGCTGGACCCCATCTCGACGCTCGCCATTGAGGACCTGATCCAGGAGCTCAAGGAGAACTACACCATCGTGATCGTGACCCACAACATGCAGCAAGCGGCTCGCGTCTCTGACCGCACAGCGTTCTTCAACATTGCGGGAACGGGCAAGCCCGGCAAGCTCATCGAGATGAACGACACTGCGACGATGTTCTCCACGCCCTCAGAGAAGGCGACCGAGGACTACATCTCCGGTCGCTTCGGCTGAGCCCGGGTTGCCGGTCGGCTCGGTTGCGGGTGAGCTCCGCTTGCGGGTGAGCTCCGGTTGCGGGTGATCCCCGGTTTCGTCACTCAGCACCGAATTGGTGTCCCACGTGCCCCACATGTCACATGAGAGGTGCAATGACGGCCTTATCCGGTGCTCAGTGACGCTGCAGGTGACTCAGGGGCGCAGCCAGCCCCAGCATCGGCGGGAGAAGGCTGACCGCTACTCGGCGGGCAGGGACTCGAGCACGGCCTGGTACTCAGGCAGCGTGCCGTCAACCACGGGGACGTAAACGTTCTCCTCTTGGCCACGCGTTACGGCTACGGTGAAGGTCGCTACCAGCCCAGGAGCAACCGGCGCTGGAATCGCTACCAACTGCTCCGCCTCGCCGGTTCCTAGGCGCACGGTCTCACCTGCATTGACCCTGACGGTGATTGACTCGCCGGCGCCACCTTCAGTCTGAGTGTCAGTGATGACCACAAAGGCACGCTCGGAACCGTTATTGGTGAGCGAGCCAATGAGTACGCCAGGCTCTCCGGCCGCTGGAGCGATGAGCAACAAGTTCTGGGCGATCACACCGTCCACTGTCGTGCCCACGCCGTCTGAAGCGTCGTACGGCTTTGACGTGGTGATGTTGGCAGCGAGCGAGCAACCGCTCAAAGCAAGAACCGCCGCCACAGTGAACGCAAGAGCGCGCGCGGCGGGCTTGATGATGGCAGGCGTGGTCACCGTGGTCCCTTTCGGTTGTGAATGGCCTCAAGGATACTGGGACCAGTTGTCGCTAAGCCACCGCGTGTCGCTCCCGGCGGTCCTGCCCATGCCCCTGTAAAGAGCAACCCATGCGGTGGTAGACTTAGGGTTCTGATTCGTAAGGGGCACCGGAGAATATGAACTTCGTCGTTGGCGAGACTGTTGTCTATCCGCACCACGGTGCGGCCCAGATCCAGGACATTAAGAAGCGGATGGTCCGGGGCGAAGAGAAGATATATCTCAAGCTCAAGGTTGCTCAAGGTGACTTGACCATTGAAGTCCCCGCAGAGAACGTTGACTTGGTTGGCGTGCGTGACGTCGTAGACAAGGCCGGTCTCGAAAAGGTCTTTGGCGTACTGCGCGAGCCCTACATTGAAGAGCCCACCAACTGGTCTCGCCGCTACAAGGCCAACGTGGAGAAGCTCGCTTCTGGCGACGTCATCCGTGTGGCCGAGGTGGTGCGCGATTTGAGCCGCCGAGACACCGACAAGGGTCTGAGTGCTGGCGAGAAGCGCATGCTTTACAAGGCACGTCAGATCTTGGTGAGTGAGCTCGCTCTGGCTGAAAAGTGTGACGAGCCCACCGCTGAAGCCAAGCTCGACCAGGTCCTCGCTTCGTGAACGTTGCGGCCGTAGTCACGGCCGCCGGTAGCGGGTCCCGCCTGGGCCGCACCGTCCCCAAGGCGTTGGTACCCATCGCTGGTCAGCCGATGCTTGCCTGGGCAGTCTCTGCGGTTGCGGGGGTGGCCAAGCACGTTGTCGTGACCGCGCCCGCCGAGGCTCTCGACGACTTCAAGGCCGCCCTCGCGCATATCGATGCGGATGTGACGGTGGTTGCAGGCGGCGCTAATCGCCAAGAATCCGTGGGTCACGGCCTCGCCGCGCTCACCGGAGGCATCGAAGCGGTGCTTGTGCACGACGCCGCGCGTCCCTTCGCTCCAGGTGACGTGTTTGCGAGGGTGCTGGATGGCCTGGACTCGGCCGACGGGGTGATCCCCATTGTGCCCGTCGTGGACACTGTGATCCGCACAGGTGGCGTTGGCGTGGCCTACCTGGACCGGAGCGAGCTGGGGGCAGTGCAAACTCCTCAGGGCTTTCGCCCGGACGCGCTGTTGGATGCGCACGCGCGCGCGGCCCGTGACGGAGTGTTCGCCACAGACGATGGAGCGCTCTTGGTCCACTATGGATATCGCGTGGACACGTGCGCCGGGGATGCCCAGGCGCTCAAGATCACGTATCAAGAGGACCTTGACCACTTTGAACGAAGGCTTGCAAGCGAATGATCCGCACCGGCATCGGCGTTGATGTGCACGCGTTCGGTGACACCACCGGGCTGCGCTTGGCTGGCTTGGATTGGCCCGACGAGCGCGCACTCGCCGGGCATTCAGACGCCGACGCCGCGGCCCACGCCATCTGCGACGCGATCTTCTCAGCCGCCGGGCTTGGCGACCTTGGGACTCACTTTGGCACCGACCGGCCCGAGTGGGCGGGAGCTCCAGGCGTGGCCCTGATCGCTGAAGCGGCGCGCATTGTCCGTGAGGCCGGGTTCGAGATTTCGAACGCCGCAGTCCAGGTGATTGGCAACAAGCCCAAATTGGGACCGCGACGAGCTGAGGCTGAGCAAGTCCTTTCCGCCGCTCTAGGTGCGCCAGTGAGCGTTTCAGGGACAACCACGGACGGGCTGGGGCTCACGGGCCGGGGTGAAGGTATGGCCGCGATCGCGACCGCGCTAGTGACTGGGCCTGCTGCCGAGAGCTAGCCTTCCTCGGGGACGCCCACCGAGCGGGGACCCGCGAGGTGGTGTTCCTCAGGCGCGCGAGGGCGCAGCGGGGCCCACGCCCGGTAGCCTTGCTCCCGTGACCCTGCGCCTTTTTGACACCGCCACTCGTGAGGAGCACGACTTTGTGCCCCTCACTCCAGGCCGCGTTGGCGTATACCTGTGTGGACCCACCGTTCAAGGCAGCCCTCACGTAGGTCACTTGCGCAGTGCCGTGGCCTTTGACGTGTTGCAACGATGGCTCGAGCGCAAGGGTCTCGAGGTCACCTTGGTGCGCAATGTCACGGACATCGACGACAAGACTCTAGCCAAGGCAGACGAAGCCGGCTGGGAATGGTGGGCGTGGGCCCTGCGTTACGAGCGCGAATTCCAAGCCGCCTACACCGCGGTGGGGGTGCGCCCGCCTGCAGCGGAACCGCGAGCCACGGGGCACATCCCAGAGATCGTGGGCCTCATTGAGCGGCTCGTGGAGCGCGGTCACGCCTACGCGGCGGACGGCTCGGTGTACTTTGACGTGCGGTCCTACGCAGACTACGGGCAACTTACCCGGCAGGGCCTGGATGACTTGGCACCCGCCACTGATTCGCCCGCCGAGGTCAAGCGCGATGCCCGCGACTTTGTGTTGTGGAAGGCCACCAAGGCGGGAGAGCCCGCCACAGCCTCCTGGCCCTCTCCATGGGGCCCTGGGCGGCCAGGTTGGCACATTGAGTGCTCGGCGATGGCGCAGCGCTACCTAGGCGATGAATTCGACATTCATGGCGGAGGCCTGGACTTGCGCTTCCCGCACCATGAAAACGAGCAAGCACAATCGCGGGCCGCTGGATACGGCTTTGCGCGGATGTGGTTGCACTCGGCGTGGGTGACGCAATCGGGCGCCAAGATGTCCAAGTCGCTAGGCAACGGCCTGCTGGTCTCTGAAGTGCTCAGCCGTTATCCCGCCCCCGCTTTGCGTTTGGCGCTCGCGGGCGTGCACTACCGTTCCATGCTCGAGTATTCCGATTCTGTGATGGACGATGCTACGGCGGCGTGGCAGCGCCTCACGGGCTTCGTGGCACGGGCGTCTGAGCGGGTGAAGGCACCCTCCGCCGATGCCGTGGCCGGGGCGGAGCTGCCAGAGGCTTTCACTGAAGCAATGGATGACGACCTTGCGGTGCCGCGTGCACTCGCGGTCATCCACGAGACGGTGCGCGCAGGCAACGCCGCGTTGACAGCGGGCGACGAGCCGGCAGTGACCGCCGCTTTGCTGTCTACTCGCGCCATGCTTGCCGTGTTGGGTCTTGACCCGGCCGATCCGCAGTGGACTGCTCCGGCATCGGCGGCGTCCGCGGCCTTGCGGGCCCTGGACGTATTGGTGCAAGCGGATCTGGACGCGCGAGCGGCAGCCCGCACGGCCAAAGACTGGGCGGCGGCGGACGCGATTCGCGACCGTCTGACGGACGCCGGAATCGTGATTGAAGACGCGCCAGACGGCGCGCGCTGGACCTTGGGCGAGGAGACGTAATGGCAGGAAACTCGCAACGGCGAGGCGCGATCCGTAAGGGCAAGAAGGGCGCCACGGTCGGTAGCGGCGGTCAGGGGCGGCAAGCGCTCGAAGGCAAGGGGCCCACTCCCAAAGCCGAGGACAGGCCGTACCACAAGGCCTACCGCGACAAGCAGCTCGCTGAACGTTCGGCCGCCAAGAGGGCGGGTAGTACTGGCAAGGCGGTGCCTCGCGACCGCACGTCCAAGTCGAGCGAACTGGTGGTGGGTCGCAACAGTGTGCTTGAGGCGCTGCGAGGGCGGTTGCCTGCGCACACCTTGTTCGTGTTCCAGCGCATTGATGCGGATGACAGGGTGACGGAGATCGTCTCGTTGGCGGTGGAGCAAGGCGTGGAAGTGCGTGAAGTCCCCAAGACACTGTTGGACACTATGGCAGGCGGCAGCCCGCACCAGGGACTTGCGTTAGAAGTGCCGCCGTACGCTTACGCCGAGCCCGCAGACTTGCTCGAAGCACCCGGTCCGCTGCGCATCATGATGCTCGATGGCATTCAAGACCCGCGTAACTTGGGAGCGATTTTGCGTTCCGCTGCGGCGTTTGGGGCGTCGGGTGTGGTTATCCCTGAGCGGCGGGCGGCCGGTGTGACGGTGGCCGCGTGGAAGGTATCGGCCGGCGCGGCCGCGCGCATCCCAGTGGCACGAGCCACCAACTTGGTGCGCACCATCGAGGACTTCAAGAAGGCTGGGCTCTTTGCCATTGGCCTGGACTCGCACGGCGAAGTGGAGCTCGCGGACTCCACCTTGCTGGATGGCCCGCTCATGATTGTGGTGGGCGCGGAGGGCGCGGGCTTGTCCCGCCTAGCTCGCGAGGCCTGCGACCAGATTGTGTCTATCCCCATTGCCGCCACTACAGAGAGTCTCAATGCGGCGGTAGCGGCGTCTATTGCGCTGTACGAGGCCGCGCGCGCCGTCAAGCATTGACCAGCCCGCGCTACTCGGGTGGGGGCGGCTTCTTGGTAGTGGGCCGCGGATTGTGCTTGGGAGCGGGCCGCTTGGTGGACTTGCGTACCACGGTGGGAATCTCCCCAGTAGCTGTTGTGGGCGTCCGCGGCGCCGGTTCGTAGCCTTCTGAGACCTCTCCGCCCCACGCACCGGTGTTGTCGATTTCGTGGGCATCCTTGACGGAGTAAGACGTTCCTACCTCGGCGGTGAGGGCGGGAAGCTCTGCTGTCATCTCGGCGAGCGAACGGCCCAGCACCGCCCTTTCATCTGCTTTACCAGGCAAAACGTTCTTGACGTACGACGCCACGGCCACGGGCATCGGGACATCGTGGCCTGCCGCTTGGGCCACGTACCACCGGTGGTCGAGGACCTCGTGGAATAGCTGGGCCGGTTCAAGCTTGCCGCGCATGTCCCTGGGCACGGCCCGCACCGTGGGTTCAAACACGGTGGTGAGCCATTCGTGGGCGGCAAACGACTCATCGTCTGCGGTGTCTGGGTGCATGGCGCGGTACTCGTCGAGGTCATTGAGCAGGCGCCGCGCTTGGTTTTCTTGGACATCGAGGCCCGTGAGGCGTAGCAAACGTCGGGAGTGGTGACCCGCGTCCACGACCTTGGGACGAATGGTGAGCGCTGCTCCGTCGCCTTCCGCACTCATGTCGAGTTCGTCCACGTCAAAGCCCAACTCGTTGAGTTGACGCACCCGTTCCGCGATGTGCATGGGGATGTTGTTGGTGTACGTGGCGGTCTCCGTGAGGGTTGACCACAGTTCGCGGTAGTAGCGCTCCAGTTTCTCGCCCACTTCAAACGGGTCGATTCCCTCGTCGAGGTCCTCGCTCGCTTGGAGGTCCATGAGTTCGCCGGTGATGTTGGTCATGGCGAGCTCGATGTCGTAGTCGCGCTGGCCGTCGGTGAGGGCCTGGTGCATGTCGCCCGTTTCCGCGTCCACCAAATAGGCGGAGAACTCCGAGGCGTCTCGGCGGAACAGCGCATTGGAAAGCGAGACATCTCCCCAATAGAAACCAAGCAAGTGCAGGCGAACCATGAGCACGCTGAGTGCCTTCACCAGGCGGTTGAGCGTGCCTTTGCGTAGGGATTGGCTAAAGAGGGCGCGGTAGGGCAACGAGAACGCGAGGTGCTCGGTCACCAGCGCCGCGGAGAGTTCGTGGCCTTGGGCGTCGACGCGGCCTGTCACCACCGCCACGGCGTGCACGCATGGCGCCTCGAGCCGTTCAAGTTCGCGCAACATGTCAAACTCACGGTGCGCGATGCGCGGGTTGGTTTCCTTGATGGCGAGCACTGCGTCTCCGTGGCGCACAAAGCGCACCACGTGGCGGGAGAGGCCCCGCGGTAAGGCGGCAATCTTGTCTTCAGGCCAAGCGCTGAGGGGGACCGACCACGGAAGATCAATGAGCGCGGCATCCGCGGCCCCGGTGATGTGCAAAGCCATGTGCTTAGCCTACGGGGGCGCTACTGCGGGCCGATGCCCGGCGTCGGCTGGGAGAAACGCAAGAGGCGGCCCGCCGTAGCGGACCGCCTCTTGACGGGACGTGCTGAGACTACTTCTTGGCCTTGGCGGTGAGGCGCTCACCCGTTGCGGCGGAGAAGGTGTGCTGTTCGCCAGCGCGGATCGTGACCCAGATGGTCTCGCCCTTCTTGGGAACATCACGGGGGTCAATGCGGACCACCATCTGCGAGTCGCCCGCGGAGAAGTGGATGTCCTTGGACTCACCGAACTCGTTGGGCACGGTGCCGTAGACAAACGCGTCCGAACCGAGCTCTTCGACAATGTCGACCTCGATGGGGATGGCGCCTTCGGCGTTCGCGGATGCGCGGTCGAGCGACTCGGGACGGAAGCCAAGGACCACGTGGTTCTTGTCTTCGGCCTTCAGAGCCGCAACGGCCTCACGGGTGAGGGGGATCTTGCCGCGACCCACTTGCGCCGAACCGTCGAACACCTGGTAGGTGCCGATGTTCATGGCGGGGGAGCCGATGAAGCCGGCAACGAACACGTTGGCGGGGGTGTCGTACATGTCGCGGGGGGTACCGATCTGCTGCAACACACCATCCTTGAGCACCGCGATGCGGTCACCCATGGTGAGAGCCTCGGTCTGGTCGTGCGTCACGTAGACGGTGGTGGTGCCCAGGCGGCGCTGGAGAGCGGCGATCTGGGTACGCGTCTGCACACGGAGCTTGGCGTCAAGGTTGGACAGCGGCTCGTCCATGAGGAACACCTGGGGCTGACGCACAATGGCGCGGCCCATGGCTACACGCTGACGCTGACCACCGGACAGGGCCTTGGGCTTGCGGTCCAAGTACTCGGTGAGGTCGAGGATCTTGGCTGCGGCTTCCACGCGCTGGCGGATTTCAGCCTTGTCGACCTTGGCGATCTTGAGCGCGAATCCCATGTTGTCGGCTACGGACATGTGGGGGTACAGCGCGTAGGACTGGAACACCATCGCGATGTCGCGGTCCTTGGGCTGCACGTGGGTGACGTCACGGTCGCCCACCCAGATGGAGCCTTCGTCGATGTCCTCGAGGCCGGCGAGCATACGCAAGGACGTGGACTTGCCACAGCCCGAGGGGCCCACTAGCACGAGGAATTCGCCGTCGGCGATGTCGATGTCGAGCTTGTCGACAGCCGGGCGCTCAGTGCCCGGGTAAATGCGGGTGGCCTTGTCAAAGGTCACGGTTGCCATGACTGCTCCTTCACCGGCAGGTACGTGCCGGACGATCCGTTGTGAAGAGCATCAATGCTGTGTCTGCATTGACACCTCGCCATCACATCGTTGCGACGGCCTCTACATGGTGCCACAGTTCCCGCCGGGACCGAAGCCCAAGAGGTCCCGGTTGCATGACCCCAGGTACCGTGTGTCCATGGCAGGTACGGTGCGCGCTGCAGGCGACGAGGTGGGTGGGTACACCATTGTGCGCACTTTGGGTGCCGGTGGATCAGGCCATGTCTACTTGGTTCGTGACGCGGAAGCCGCCCCGGCGGCACTCAAGCTCGTGGATGCCTCGTCTGACCCCACCGCCGCAGAACGCTTGAAGCGCGAGGTTCACGCCTTGCAGGCATTGAGGCACGATGCCGTGCCGCGCATCATCGATGCCGAACTGGATGACGACGAGACCTTTGTGGTCTTTGAGTTCATCCCTGGTGAGTCTCTTGCCCAGCACGTGCAGAAGTACGGGCCCCTCCAGGGAGAAGAACTTGCTGCGTGCGCCGAGCGGATCGCGTCCGCGTTGACGGCGGCTCACAAGGCCGGAGTGGTGCACAGGGATGTCACACCCTCCAACGTGATGCTTTCACCGCGAGGTGCCGTGCTCATTGACTTTGGGTTGTCGCACCGCACCGAGGATTCTCGCCTCACCCGTGACGGGCTGGTGAGTGGCACTGCGGGCTATGTGGCGCCCGAGGTAATCGACGGTGCGGATCCGGGAGAGATCGCTGACAGGTGGTCATGGGCGGCCACCGTGGCGTATGCCATGACTGGCAGCGCGCCGTTTGGAAGCGGTTCCTCTTCTATTAGGAAGACTTTGAGCGGAAAGCCTCAAGTGGCCGA
>JAEYYZ010000209.1 GCA_023428185.1 Actinomycetes bacterium | reverse complement strand
TCGCATGACGTGGATCTTGATGGTCTGATTGACTACATCGCCAACGAAGGCAAGGGGAATGCGGCATGAACGACGTTGTCCTCAAGGTGGTGAAGAACCGCCTGTTCTGGCCGGCCTTCGCCCTCCTTACCTTGATTGTGGTGAACTCGGTCGCGAGGCCGCGCTTTGCCAAGATCACGGTGCGTGACGGCCAGCTCTATGGCGCACTGATCGACATTCTCCGCAACAGCGCTCCGTTGATGCTGGTGGCGCTCGGTATGACCATCGTGATCGCCACTCGAGGCATCGACCTGTCAGTAGGCGCCATCATGGCGGTTTCGGGCGCGGTGGCGTTGACCATCATTGATGGCTCCGACGCTCCTGGCAGCATCGGCACGGTCATGATCGCCGTTGTTGTGGCAATCCTTGTGGCCCTGGTGCTCGGTGTGTGGAACGGCTTCTTAGTGTCCGTCTTAGGGATACAACCGATCATTGCCACGCTGGTGTTGATGTTCGCGGGACGTGGTGTGGCGTTGCTCATCACCGGCGGCTTCATCACCACCGTGACGAGTGCTCCCTACAAGTTCATTGCCACCGGTTACTTGGTGTTCTTGCCCGTGGCGTTCCTCATTGCAGTGCTCGCGATCACCGTGGTGGCGCTCGTGGAGCGGCGTACCGCGCTGGGCGTGCTGACGGAAGCGGTGGGTATCAACCCCGAGGCAAGCAGGCTCGCGGGCGTTCGGTCGCGCGGCATCATCTGGGGTGCGTACATCGCGTCCGGTGTCCTTGCCGGTATCGCCGGCATCATCGTGGCTTCAAACACCATGGCGGCCGATGCGAACGCGGCTGGTTTGTTCATTGAGCTCTACGCGATTCTCGCGGTGGTGCTAGGTGGGACGTCACTGATGGGTGGAAAGTTCTCCATTGCCGGAACGGTGATTGGCGTATTCATCATCCAGACCTTGGAATCAACCATCTTGTTCCTCGGAGTGCCCTCCGCTCAGAGCCCGGTGTTCTTTGCCGTGGTGGTGGTGATTGTGGTGCTCATCCAGTCCAAGCGTGTCCACAAGTGGGCCCGTGATCTGTTCCAGTCGGTGCGCACACCCCGTAGCGCTGACGACCGTGCCAAGGCTGAGGTGGCCTCATGACTAGCTCCGTAGATACTGCATCGTCTCCATTGGTGAGTGCGCCGTCGGCTGTGCGCAACTTTGTGAGCCGCCACGCATCGCTCATGCCTACGTTTGCCGCGATGGCGATCCTGCTGTTGCTCTTCGCGGGCGCCGAGGCGTTCCTGCGTGGGGACTTCATTACACCGCGTGTGATCTCGGCACTGTTGCTGGACAATGCGTACCTGCTGATCCTTGCCGTGGGCATGACCTTTGTGATTGTCACCGGTGGCATCGACTTGTCTGTGGGCTCCGTGATGGCGTTCACCGGCATTTTGCTGGCCAAACTGCTCAGCACGGGAGTCCCAGCAGCGGTGGCAATTCCTGTGATCTTGGTGGGCGGCGCGCTCATTGGTCTGCTGATCGGTGTGTTGATTCAGTACTTTGACGTGCAACCGTTCATCGCTTCACTTGCCGGCCTGTTCCTGGCGCGTGGGCTTGCGTTTGTGGTGAGCCTCAACTCGGTTCTCGTGGAAGACAGCGCCGTGTTGTGGTTGCAGAAGACGCGCTTCCGCTTGGGCGACTGGTACTTCACGCCCACGGGAATCATCGCCATCCTCGTGGTGCTGCTTGGTGCCTTCGTGATGCAGTTCACGCGCTTTGGCCGCACCGTGTACGCCATCGGCGGCAACGAGCAATCCGCTCGCCTCATGGGTCTCAATGTGGCCCGCACCAAGATCATGGTCTACGTGATCTCCGGTGTGTGCGCAGCGCTTGCAGGACTCGTTCTCACGGCCTACACCGGCGCCGGGTACCCCCGCAACGGCATCGGAACGGAACTCGATGCCATCGCCGCGGTGGTGATCGGCGGCACCCTACTCACGGGTGGCCGAGGCTACGTATTGGGCTCGATGATCGGTGTGTTCGTGTACGGCACCATCAAGACGATCATTTCGTTCATGGGTGCCGAGCAGTCGTGGATGCAGATCATCGTGGGCATCCTGCTGCTGGTGTTCATTGTGGTCCAGCGTGTGATTGTGGCGCGCTCCGAGCGTCGCACATAGCCACGACTGCCACATCGGTTGTAGCCGCGCCTCGTTCCACCCGCAATAATGGCCGGGTGGACGAGGCGCAGCCGCTTCTAGAACTCACCGGAGCGACGGTGCGCTTTGGTGCGGAAGCCGCGCTCGACAATGTGAGCTTCAGGATGTTCCCCGGCGAGGTGCACTCGCTCATGGGCGAGAACGGTGCGGGCAAGTCCACTCTCATCAAAGCTATTACCGGGGCCTTGCCGCTCGACGAGGGTGTGCTGGTGCTCGACGGCCGCGTAGTGCACTTCGCAAACCCCCACGAGGCGCAAAGCGCCGGTGTCAGCACCGTGTACCAAGAGATCGACTTGCTGCCCAATATCTCCGTGGCGGAGAACATCGCCTTGGGCCGCGAGCCGCGCAAGTGGGGCCTGATAGATGCCCGCGCCATGCGGGCCGATGCCAAGGGCGTCTTGGCCGACCTAGGCCTGGACATTGACCCGGCTTCCATTTTGGGCACGCATTCGGTGGCGGTGCAGCAATTGGTGGCTATTGCCAGGGCCATTTCTACGGACGTCAAGGTGCTGGTGCTCGATGAGCCCACATCAAGCCTCGACACGGACGAGGTAGCCGAGTTGTTCCGCATCATCAAGGAACTCAAGCAGCGCGGCGTGGCCATCCTGTTCGTGTCTCACTTTCTTGACCAGGTCTACGAAATTTGCGACAGGGTCACCGTGTTGCGTGACGGCCGTTTGGTAGGCGAGTACCTCACCACCGAGTTGCTACGCATCGACCTGGTGCAAAAGATGTTGGGCCGTGAAGCCGCCAAGTTCAAGACCCGCCAACGCCACGCCGTGGTGGAGGAATCGGCATCGTCCTTCTTGTCTGCGCGCAATGTGTCCGTCTCGCCCGGGATCAAAGAGGCGAGCGTGGAAATGGCGGAAGGCGAGGTGCTGGGCGTTGCCGGGTTGTTGGGTTCTGGTCGCACGCAACTGGCGCGCGCCCTCACGGGCGTGGACAAGCTTGAGGCAGGCATCATCCGCATCGAGCAACGGGACACGCACCTCAATACCC
>JAEYYZ010000120.1 GCA_023428185.1 Actinomycetes bacterium | reverse complement strand
TCGGCGCTAGGAGCCTCCTGAGGCTTGCCAGCAACCACAATGACCAACTCGCCGCGCACGTCTCCTCGAGCCCACTGCGCCAAGTGGGAGAGCGTGCCTCGCACCGTCTCTTCATACGTCTTGGTGAGTTCGCGCGATAGTGAGGCGAGACGCTCCCCGCCAAACACCTGTTCCATCGCCGCCAGCGTTGCCGCCACGCGGTGCGGAGCTTCAAAGAAGACCATGGTGCGCGGCTCTGCGACGAGCGCAGTCAGCGTGGCCATGCGGTCCCCGGCTTTACGGGGCAAGAAACCCTCAAAGCAGAAGCGGTCCGTGGCAAGCCCTGAGACGGCGAGCGCAGCAAGCACCGCGCTGGGGCCCGGCAACACGGACACCTCAATTCCCGCATCAATCGCGGCGCGCACCACCTTGAAGCCAGGGTCAGACACGGTGGGCATGCCCGCGTCGGAGACCACGAGCACCGTGCCGCCGCCCGCCGCAGTCTCGACCAAGCCAGCCGCTACGTGGGCCTCGTTATGGTCGTGCATCGCGACCACGTGCGCAGAAATGGTGACTCCGGCGCGGCGAGCCAAGTCCTTAAGGGCACGGGTGTCCTCGGCGGCGATGACTTGTGCAGTGGCGAGCGCGTCCCACAACCGGGCCGAGCCGTCGCCAGTGTTGCCGATGGGCGTAGCGGCGAGAAGGATGCGGCCGGTCATGGTCCAAGGTTCGCACACACGCCTAACCCGACGCCGCAAGTAGGCTTCACTGCGTGATGGACACCCTGACCGCCACCGCGTGGCGCTGGCGCGCCGCCCTCATGGCTGTTGGTGTCACCGCCCTCGCGGCTGCGATGAGGCTTCCTGGCCTTGGCCGTCCCAACACCTTGGTGTTTGACGAGGTGTACTACGTGCGCGGCGCGTATTCCCTCCTCCAACTGGGATACGAGGGTGATTGGGAGAAGGACGAAGGCACTTTTGCCCAAGGCGACTACTCCAAACTCGCCACCGATGGCGACTACGTGGTGCACCCCATGGTGGGCAAGTTGCTCATTGCGTTGGGTATGCGCGTGGCGGGAGTCAACCCGTTTGGGTGGCGCCTGGCCGCGGCGGCGGTGGGAATCCTCACGGTGTTGGTGGTTGCCCTGCTGGTGCGCTCGATGCTGCGCTCCACGCTGTGGGGCGGCGTGGCGGGCGTGCTACTCGCGGTGGACGGCGAAGCGATTGTGCTTTCGCGCACGGCCTTGCTCGACAACTTCTTGGCGTTCTTTGTAGTGCTCGGCTTGGCGTTGTTGTGGCTTGATCGGTTGCGGACTCGGCGGCAACTGGCGCCACGTGTGCCGGGTTGGCCGCTCTTGCGATCTCCGCGTACGGGGCCACGCTGGTGGCGTTTGGCCGCCATCGTGGTGTTCGGTCTAGCGTGCGGCACCAAGTGGTCGGGCGCGTATTTTGCAGCGGCCTTCTTGCTCCTGTCCGTGGCTTGGGAAGTGCTAGACAGGCGCCGCGCTGGCTACCGGTTGTGGCTTTCGGACACCTTTTGGCGTTCCGCGCTTCCCGGGATGTTTGCGGCCGTGGTGTTGGTGCCTGTGGTGTACGTGGGCACGTGGGCCAACTGGTTGCTAACTCAAGGCTCATACAACCGCGATTGGGCGCAACGGAATCCAGAAACGGAGTACCCGTGGATACCCGGACCGCTCCGCTCACTGTGGCACTACCACGACCAAATGCTGGACTTCCACAGTGGCCTCACGTCAGAACACAACTATGAGTCCCATCCGAATGGTTGGATCCTGCAGTTCCGCCCCACGGCGTTCCACTGGGAGGACACAGACATTGCTTGCGGTGCGGAACGGTGCATCACCGCGGTTCACGCATTGGGCATTCCGCTGATCTGGTGGGGAGGGCTTGCGGCGCTGTGCTTTGCCGTGTGGCGCCTCATCCTTCACCGGGACACGACGGGCCTGTGGATGTCCGTGGGCGTTCTCGCGGCGTGGTTGCCGTGGGTGCCCATGGCCCACCGCACTATCTTCACGTTCTACTCGGTGGCGATGGCGCCATTCCTCGTGATGTTGCTGGTGTGGGCTTTTGCGCGCATCGCTCAACCTCCTGATCTTGGCGGGCAGTACTCGCGAGGCGGAACCCTCCTGGTGGGGTGGTACCTGGTGGCAACCTTGGCCATGACGGCTTTCTTCTTGCCCATTTGGACTGGAATGCCCATTCCCTACCACTACTGGTATGCACACATGTGGCTGTGGACGTGGGGTTGACGGCTTGACCTGGGGAAGCCCTAGCGGTTGACGCACGTTGATCCTGTAGGAGGTCGCACATGACGGACGAAATCGTGGTCACCCGTGGAGCTGGGGAGCGCAAGTACGAGGCGCGCAAGGCCGGCCACCTAGCCGGATTCGTGCAGTACGTAGAGCATGGCGACGCGATTCGCTTCACCCACACCGAGACATTGCCTGACTTCAGGGGCCAAGGCGTAGGTGAAGCGCTTGCGAGCTATTCCCTCGCCGATGCCGTAGCGCGTGACTTGCGGATTGTGCCGCTGTGCCCGTATATCGCGCGTTACCTCCGCAAGAACCCCATCCCGGGCGCCGTGGTGGACTGGCCAGAGGACCCGGCATGACTCGGCTCGACGCACCGGACGATGCCACGGAGACGGTGCTCCCAGAACCTGGAGCGGGTGCCGGAATGGCACCGCAGCTCAAAGTCCTCGAGCCCCGGGAGGTGCCGTTGGGCGGGCTCCGGGCCATGACCGTGCAACGCACTCTGCCGCACAGGGAACTGCCCACCATTGGCGCGTGGTGCTTTGCCGATCACTTTGCGTCTGCCACCGCCGCAATGTTCGTGGATCCGCACCCACACATCGGCCTGCAGACGGTGACGTGGCCGCTCAACGGTGAGGTGCGACATCGTGACTCGTTGGGCTCAGACGTGGTGTTGCGTCCTGGAGAACTCAACCTCATGACAAGCGGCAACGGGATTGCGCACTCGGAGGTCTCGATCCACGGTGATGGCGGGCTCGACGCGGTGCAACTATGGGTAGCACTTCCGGACGGCGCGCGAACGGGACCCGCCAGCTTTGAGCATCATGAAGACTTGCCGCATGTCTCCTTGCCAGCCAACGCTGGACTGGACGCCAAGGCGGTGGTGTTCATGGGCGTGTTTGCGGGGGTGGCTTCGCCCGCCACCACCTTCAGCCCGTTGGTCGGGGTCCAGGTGGAACTCCCTCCCGGCTCCGAGGTGACAATGCCGGTCACACCCTCGTGGGAGTACGGATTGCTCGTGGTTCGTGGCGACGTGGCAACGAGTGGGGAACTCGCGTCGTCGGTGGCTCTGGATGAGTTGGCCTATCTGGGAGCGGGACGCGAAACCTTGACACTCACGGCACCTGCAGGCGCCACTGTGCTCTTGCTGGGTGGTGAGCCGCTCCACGAGGACCTTGTGATGTGGTGGAACTTTGTGGGCCGCACTCACGAGGACATCGAGAACGCGTGGCATGACTGGCAAGGGCGCAGCGGCCGCTTTGGGGAGGTCGCCGGGCATGGGGATTCACGGATCCCAGCCCCGCCCTTGCCCCACGTGCGGCTACTCCCCAGGCGGCGCGTGAAGCCCGCCTGAACCTGCGCACGCCGTAGGCCCCATGCCACACTGGCGCCATGATGATCCTGCGATTCACCGTTGTACTCGCGGCCGCCGCTGTACTCACTGCCTGCTCCGACGATCCCATTCCGTCCATTCCACCTTCCGGGAGTGCGGCCGATGCCACGGCGGGCGTTGCCGGCGATTGCGCCGCCATTGCCGAGGCAAGCACCCAAGCGCAAGGCGACCGTGTCTTTGTCGAGGCTGGTGGGGCGCAATACACAGTGGATGAGGTCAGACTGCTCGCCGACGACCGCGTCCTCGTGGAGACCACGGTGGATCAGCCGGACCTTGTGGGGTATCCGCAAGTGCAGTTCTTGTCTCAATGCGTGGACGGCGATGTGGTGTTGTTAGGTGGTTACGTGCCCATCAACGGGACCTTTGAGTTGCTGTTCACCACCACGGAAGGTGAGGCCGCAGGCGACATCAGCATGGTGGCGCCGTAGCCTGCACAGCAGTGCCTAGGTGGTGGAGCTAAGGAGATTCGAACTCCTGACCTCTTCGATGCGAACGAAGCGCGCTACCAACTGCGCCATAGCCCCTACGCCCCTATTTGGGGCAAGTTCAAGCCTAGCACCGGCATCGGCGTGCTTAGACGGCCGCCAAGATGTCGACGACGAACACCAAGGTGGCGCCACCCGGAATGGTGGGCGGGTTGCCGTCAGGGCCATAGCCAAGGTCTGAGGGAATCACCAGCAGTACTCGGCTCCCTACCGGCACACCGGCTAGGCCCTGAATCCAGCCTTCGATGAGACCACCAGGAACGAGTCCAAAGTTGGCGGGAGTGCCACGGTCCCATGAGGAGTCAAATTGGGTGCCGTCCCACAACCACCCGGTGTAGTGGACCGTGAGGGAGTCGCCCACCTCGACAATGTCCCCCTTGCCCTCAATCAGCAGCTGTGAGACCAGGGCTGAGGATTCCACGGCGCCGGTGAAGTCCACACTCGGCTTGCCGGTGGCATCCAGCGTGACAATGGGCAACCCTGCCACTGGCTCCACGGCAGTACCTTCCGCTTGGGCCAAGACTTCCGTGCCTGAGGTTACCGTCATGGCAAGAAACACTGAGCTGCCGTCACCGGCCTGGACGTCCTGGATGCCGTAAATGATGTCCGCCCCCACATGGGCGCCGTTGAGCGCCTCGTACAACACGGGGTCCACCTGGATTTGCGAGAACGCCAGGGACTCGCCGGTGCCCATGTCATACGTCGAGTACGCCGCTGCGCCGTCAGACCCCTGGAAGACCACGTAGTCGAGCACGAGTTGCATGCCCTCAACAATCGGCGCGCCAGTGCCGTCTTCTACTAAGAGAGCGGCCGATCCCGCGAGGGTGGCAGGCGCCTCGAACGTCAGCAGTGGCTGGCCGTTCTCGGCCTCGCTCCACTGGAAGGTCTCCAGCAACGCTACGTCCGCGGATTGCGCACCTCCCGAGGCATTGGGCGATGCGTTGGTCGCAGGATCACCGTCCGCGCAGCCTGCAAGGGTGAGCACGGAAACGGCAACCAGAGCGGTAGCGGCAGAGCGGAACTTCACAGGGTTCTCCTTGGGGCGTTCGTGAGGCGCCCCAGTGTCCCACACAGGCAGACGCGTCCAACAATCAGCTAGAGAACAGTTGGGCGGGCCGTTTGGTTCCCGGGCGCGCCGATGCGGGGGCTACGTGCCCTTCCTTACGATGCGGTGGCGCGCCGGCGAGCGAGGATCGAGTCCAAGGCTCCTGAAGAACTACTGGGCTCAGCAAGCGTGGGTCCACTGGCAGAAGCGGCCGCCGCGGCCGCTCGTTCAGCCGCCGCTTCAGCGCGAGCGGCACGCTGGGCAGCCAGAGTCGAGGCCGCGAAGTCTTGCTCGGAAAGCGGCCGGGCCGTCTGCTGACGCACTGGGGCCTTCAACGCGTACGCGGGAACCGGCATGGTCTTAGGGGCCCATGCGGCGGGAGCTAGCTCAATCTCAGGTTCCGCATCGGACTCCGGTTCCGCTACCGCCGGCGAAATCTCTGGTGCAGGCAAAGGCGCGGGGGCAGACAGTGGAGCGAGGTCCTCAGCCGTGACAACCTTGATCGCTTGAGTGGCTGTGTCGCTCGGCTGAATGTCGCGGCCCTCAGCCCTGGCTCGCGCCACCACGCGCAATGCTTGAGTGGCAGTAGCGGCGGCTTCGACCTCGCGTGCCACCATGCGCACGGAACGGTCCGCTGCTCGCTCGGCGGCCGCCGCGCGCACTCCAAAGCCCACCGTCGCCACGAACAATCCGGAGAACAGGGCGGCTACAAGCGCCGCCAACCCCGTTGCGGCCACCAATACCCACGCCAGCACAGCAAGGCTCAACGTGGCCAGTGCAACCCGGCCACGGCGTCGTGCCTGCTCAGCGCGGCGCGCCACTACTCCCGCTTGGTCACGGTGCAGGTGAATGCGTTCCCGCTGTGCCGCTGTTGCCGCACGGTCCAGCGGCCCTGCGGGCCGGGACATCCGCGCATCGCCAAGGCTCGCGATTCGCGACCGCACTGCGCCCGTCACCAAGAGCGGGACCTCGCCGGAATTGGACGGACGTGCCACCGGGCGTTCAAGCCGCTGCGCGCTACTACGCACCACTCGCATGTCGGCCGAGTACCTGTCCTCCGTGCGCACCAAGGCGTAATCAGTGCGCTCACGAATGCGCTGCGGAATCACGTACGCAAGCACGAGTCCCAGCGCGATGATCGCGAGCAGTCCTGCAGGAGGCATGACACGACGGTACGGCCGCAAGGGCGCGTCATCCCGCACCACGCGCGGCGTGTCAGTTTGGGTCACTCCAAAACTCGCCGATGCGATGCTCGCCTTGAGTGAGCGCAAAGATTCGATGATCGCGCCAAGCGCCGTCGATGTGCAGGTACTGCCGACGCATCCCTTCGTCGCGAAAGCCCAACTTGTGAGCTACTCGAAGGGACGCCTCATTCTCTGGGCGCACCGCAATCTCGAGGCGGTGGAGGCCTTCACTGAATGCGTATTCGGCGAGCAGAGCGACCGCAGTGGGCGCAATCCCCCGGCCCGCCGCACTCTCGGCTACCCAATACCCCAAGGATCCGCCCGCCTCGGCGCCCCACTCGATGCGGGTCACTGCAACCCGGCCCACAAGCACGCCCCCCACCTCGATCACCATGGGGAAACCGGTGCGACGACGCCGCGCCTTGTGTTCGCTACGCAAGTAGGCCGGGAACGAGACGGTGGGAGTGCGACCTCCCGGAACCGTGGCCTCCCATGGGCGCAACCAGGCACGATTGTGTTCGCGCAGGGTGAGCCACTCGTGGGCATCGGACTTGCGTAAAGGGCGCACCACGATGCCGTCCCTCACCAGCACGGGGCCGCGCGTCACGAATCCCACACGTGGCATCGCACCACCGAGCCCTCTTT
>JAEYYZ010000077.1 GCA_023428185.1 Actinomycetes bacterium | reverse complement strand
ATCGCCGACCCCATTGCCGACAAGTTCCTGGTACTCGGTGCCTTTGCGATGCTTGCATACGGTGGAGAGTTGCCATGGTGGCCGGTGGCGATCCTCGCTTTCAGAGAAATCGCCATTACAGCGGGGCGTTTGGCAGTGGTGACCGGCTCCGTCATTGCGGCCTCACGCGGAGGCAAACTCAAGACGGTGATGCAGAACGCGTCCATCTTTGCCTTCCTGTTGCCGCTCATGCCCGCATGGGTGGACATTGCGGCCTTCTGGATGCTCATGGCAGCTGTCGCGGTGGCGGTGGTCACCGGAGTGGACTATGCCATCAAGATCGCCCGCGCCGCGGCACTCCGCAAAGCGGCGGGAGAGCGCTTGCGAGCTGGTGGCGTTTCCGAAGAGCGGCTGCCAGAAGAACTTTCGCCATGATCGAGGCAGACGGGGCGCACTCGGCGCTCGCGGCCCACGCGGTAAGGCGAGCGCTTGAGATGGGATTGCGGCTTGGCGTGGCAGAGTCACTCACCGGTGGCGCAGTGTGCGTGGCGCTCGTGGAGATGCCCGGTGCTTCGCAGGTGGTACGCGGCGCTGTAGTGGCATACGACGCGGCCCTTAAAGAGTCGTTGCTCGGGGTGAGTGCCGCGCTGCTGGATGGACCGGGCCCGGTGAGCGCCGAAGTTGCCCAGGCCATGGCATCGGGCGTCTGTGAAGCCACCGGCTCAGATATCGGTGTTGCGACTACCGGAGCCGCTGGCCCTGAACCTCACGGCGGCAAGGCGCCTGGCACGGCCTTTGTGGCGGTATGCAGGGGTGATGAGTTACTCGCAGTCAGGGAACTGCACCTTGACGGTGGCCGCGATGCGGTGACTCGGGGTGTAGTGGGAGCCGCGCTTGCGATCCTGGGCGACACGCTCGATTCGCTTGCGGCATAAGCACTTCGCGTAGGGGAACAGGCGTGAGGTAATGTGCGTTGTGTCAAGCATGGACAGTGGAAAGTTGTTGGGGAGGGGAGTTCGCATGCCGGTTCTACGCAATGAACTTGGTGATGTGCTCCGTGACGCGCGCCTGATGCAAGGCAAGACGTTGCGTGACATCTCCTCTGAAGCGCGCGTATCGCTGGGTTACCTCAGTGAAGTGGAGCGCGGTCAAAAGGAAGCATCGAGCGAACTGCTTGCTTCCATTTGTGAGGCCCTCGACATGCCCATGTCCGCGATCTTGCGTGAGGTGTCCGATCGTTTTGCGATGGCCGAATCCTTCGCCGCCGCTCCCGTGATGCCCACCATCCCCGACACCGTGCCCGAACTGCTGGGCTCCATCCGCGGGCGCTAAGTGAGGCTGAGCGAATTTCGCTCCCTCGCTCACGCCGTTTTTGGCGAGGCGTACGCAAGTACCGCAACCCGGGAAGTGGCGCTGGATGCCTTCAATTCAATGACGGCCGATGCCGCGCTCGCGGCGGGCGCCGCCCCCCGTGACGTATGGCACGCACTGTGTGACCAAATGGGCGTTCCGTTCGAGAAGCGTGATGGCGGAGACGCCCGACGCTTGGTGCCGCCGCCGCGCTGATGCACGCTCCGCACGTGGCCGACACGCCGAGCGCGGCGTGTCGCGTGCATTCGAACACGCGTTCGATTATCGTCGTACACAGGACGCCAGAACGCGAGGCACTCTCCACCGTGGGATGCCACGCGGATCGTATGTCAGAGGCAGGGCATAGCGTCACTAGTGGCATCACAAGTGAACGCAACGGCAAGCGCACCGGGGGTAACCGGGCACGAACGCAAGGGACGAGACATGGCACAAGCAGCAGACCGCAGCAAGGCTCTTGAGGCGGCACTCGGGCAGATCGACAAGCAGTTTGGTAAGGGCTCGGCTATGCGCCTGGGGGACCAAGAGCGCGTTGCTGTGGAGGCAATCCCCACGGGATCCATCGCTCTTGATATCGCGCTCGGCATTGGTGGTTTGCCTCGCGGCCGCATCGTGGAGATTTATGGACCCGAATCCTCGGGAAAGACCACGGTCGCGTTGCATGCGGTGGCGAGCGCGCAGCGCGCCGGCGGCATCGCGGCGTTTATCGACGCCGAGCACGCGCTGGATCCCGAGTACGCAAGGGCGCTGGGTGTGGACGTGGACAACTTGATTGTGTCCCAGCCGGACACCGGGGAGCAGGCGCTGGAAATCGCCGACATCCTGATCCGCTCCGGCGGAGTGGACATTCTGGTGATCGACTCCGTGGCAGCCCTAGTCCCCAAGGCCGAGATTGAAGGCGAAATGGGTGACAGCCACGTGGGCCTGCAGGCTCGCCTGATGTCTCAAGCACTTCGCAAGATCACCGGTGCCCTCAGCAGCACCAACACCACGGCCATCTTCATCAACCAACTTCGCGAGAAGATCGGCGTGTTCTTTGGCACTCCAGAAACCACCACAGGTGGCAAGGCGCTCAAGTTCTACGCCTCGGTACGCCTCGACGTACGCCGCATCGAGACCCTCAAAGAAGGCACGGACGCGGTGGGTAACCGCACCCGAGTCAAGGTGGTCAAGAACAAGATGGCACCGCCCTTCAAGCAGGCCGAATTCGACATCATCTACGGCCAGGGCATTTCCAAAGAGGGCGGCATCATTGACCTCGGTGTGGAGCACGGCTTTGTAAAGAAGTCGGGTGCTTGGTACACCTACGAAGGTGATCAACTGGGCCAGGGTAAAGAGAACGCACGTCAGTTCCTGAAGGACAACCCGCAGCTTGCCACCGAGATTGAGATCAAGGTCAAGACGCTGCTCGGTGTCGGTGCTGCTGCTGCTCCCCTAGGAGAAGGTAGCCAGGTTTCGAGTGTCGCCGCCGAGGACGACATTGACTTGTCGTCTCTCGACGACGCGGCTATCGAGGCTGCTATGGCCAAGGAGGAGACCCCGCTCTAGGGGCTCCGGCTTGTTGACCATGGCGGTGCATCGAGAGAGACGGCGCGCTCGGCAGGAGGAGCCCACGACACTTCCTCCAGCCGAGCGCGCACGTGAGATCGCGTTGCGGATGCTCAGCCACTCACCGCGCTCCTCCATGCAATTGCGGGAGGGCTTGATGGCCCGCGACATAGAGCCAGAGGTTGCCGACGAGGTCATTGCTCGGTACATAGACGTGGGGCTCTTGGACGACACGGGCTTGGCCGCGATGATCGCGCGCACCCGTCACCACGAACGTGGCAAATCGGCCAGGGCCATCGCCGTAGAACTCGCGCGCAAAGGCTTCAGTGAGGATGACATTGCACACGCGCTGGCACCCATTGATCGAGAAGCCGAACACCAAGCGGCATCCGCGCTTGCCGCCAAGAAATGGAACAGCACGTCAAGTCTTCCCACAGAAGTACGCGTGAGGCGTGTTGTAGGTCACTTGGGCCGCAAGGGCTATTCGCCTTCTCTGGCATTTACACTCGTGAAGGAACTGCAGCGTGCCGATATAGAGGGGTAAGCCGCAACGGGTGAGGAGGGCACATGCAAACAGGCGTGACCATCGTCACCCTCATCTTGCTGCTACTCGCGCTCATCACGGTCATGCTCGCTCGGCGCGATGCCGCCCAAGAACGTATCGCGGCCCGGCAAGCCACCGAAGACATTCGTGAAGAAGCACGCTCCTTGATGTCCGAGGCTCAACGGCGCGAAGAGCGCGTGGCCCAACGGGAAAGGGAAGCCGCCGAAGACCTCCGCACCGCCCAGGCGTACGCACGTACTGTTGAAGAACGGCTCACAGTGGTGGCGCGCGACGAAAAGCAACTCCTTGCCGACCGAGACAAACTCCGGCTGGAGTACTCCGAGAAACTCGCCGGACTAGCAGGGCTGACGCTCGAAGCAGCCCGTGCGGAACTCGCGCGACACTTGCGTCAAGAGATGGAATCCGTCGCAGCTCAAGAGGCCCGACTCACCGTCAAGCGGGCCAAAGCTGAGGCTCAAGAGAAGGCGCGACACCTGCTTGTTGAAGCGATGCAACGTCAAGCAGGAGAAGTTGCCGCTCAAGCCGCCGTCACGCGAGTGGACCTGCCTTCTGAAGAGATGAAAGGCCGTGTCATCGGACGAGAAGGCCGCAACATCCGCGCCTTCGAAGCACTGACGGGCGTCAATGTGATCGTTGAAGATGGCATCAACACCGTGCAACTGAGTTCCTTTGACGTGGAACGCCGAGAAATCGCGGCAGTGACCCTCCAGGCTTTGGTCGATGACGGGCGCATTCAACCTCAACGCGTGGAAGCCGCGTACGCGAAGGCACTCGCGGAGGCCCCGCAGCGAGCTCTCGACGCCGCTCTCGACGCGATTGAGGCAGCCGGAGTCAAAGGCATCCCCAAAGAGCTTCTTGCCGATCTCGGGGCGTTGCGCCTACGCACCTCGTACGGGCAGAACGTCTTGGATCACCTCGTGGAATCTGCCCAGATTGCCGCTTCCGTCGCGGCGAGTGTGGGAGCGGATGTAGACCTGGCGCGCAGGGCCGCATTCCTCCACGACATTGGCAAGGCGCGCACCCACGAGAACCCAGCGCCCCACGCGGCCATCGGTGCAGCACTTGCCGCTCAGGCTGGCGAGTCTCCCCACGTAGTGAACGCGATCGCCGCGCACCACGACGACGTGCCACAAGAAACGCTTGAAGCAGTGATCGTCCAAATCGCAGACGCGATGTCCGCATCCCGCCCGGCTGCGCGCCGCGATGACGCCGAGGGTTACGTGGAGCGGATGGAGGGTCTCGAGCAACTCGTGGCCCAGCACGAGGGCGTAGACCAGGTGTACGCGATGGCTGCGGGCCGAGAGCTGCGAGTGGTCGTCAAGCCGGACGCCGTGGACGACGCAGGGGTTCGAGCACTCGCACGTACAATTGCCGCAAACATCGAAAAGGACTTTAGTTTTGCAGGCGAGATCAAAGTGACGGTAGTACGCGAAACGCGCGCCGACTCCGTCGCGGGACAGGCATGACGGCCACTCAGACATCCACGTACGTAGTCAAGACGCTGGGTTGTCAGATGAACGTCCACGACTCCGAGCACATGGCCGGATTGTTGGAAGGCGCCGGATACGTTGCCGCCCCTCCGGGAGCAGAGATCGCCGACGTCGTGGTCATCAACACGTGTGCTGTACGCGAGAACGCGTCCTCCAAGCTTTACGGCAACCTCGGCCAACTCGCCTCCATCAAAGCCAAGCGACCGGGGATGCAAATTGCTGTGGGCGGCTGCCTGGCGCAGAAGGACCGCGGCGAAATCGTGTCTCGAGCGCCTTACGTAGACGTAGTGTTCGGAACCCACAACATTGACGTCCTCCCTGTGCTCCTTGAGCGGGCACGCCACAACGCCGCGGCTCAAGTGGAGATTGAGGAGTCGCTCAAAGTCTTCCCCTCCACGCTACCCAGCAAACGAGACGCCATAGCGTCGGGCTGGGTATCCATCTCTGTGGGCTGCAACAACACCTGCACTTTCTGCATTGTGCCGAGCCTGCGCGGCAAAGAGCGGGACCGGCGCCCGGGCGAGATTCTCGCGGAAGTCGAGGCGCTCGTCGCTCAAGGCGCCGTCGAAGTGACGTTGCTGGGTCAAAACGTGAACTCGTACGGCGTGGAGTTTGGTGACCGGGCTGCCTTCGCAAAGTTGTTGCG
>JAEYYZ010000051.1 GCA_023428185.1 Actinomycetes bacterium | reverse complement strand
ATAGGGGAGGGTCCATGGCGGTCTCAACCGCGATGCATCAACGGCGCGTCCAAGGGGCGCGCAGGCAGTGGTGGCGAGACGGGCTTGAAGCGGCTGTGTACCTGGTGAGCGCGAGTGCCGTAGCACTGGTGATCGCGGGTGGCGGGTTCACCATTCTGCAACCCATTGACTGGCTCTACTCCGTGGGCAGAGCCCTAGGCGTGGTGGCCACGGTGTTCATGCTCACCCAAGTGTTGCTTGCTGCAAGGGCTCCATTCGTGGAGCGCGCCATGGGACACGACCGTGCCATGGCTCTGCACACCAAGGTGGGCAAGTGGGCGATCATCCTGATGATCGGTCATGCCGCACTGATCGTGGTGGTTTCTGGTGTGTATGACGGACGCAACGGGCTCGAACAAGGGCTCGCCTACTTCAATCAGGCCTGGTATTTGGCCACTGCGCAAATAGGCTTGGGCGTCTTCTTGGTGATCCTCGCCACGAGTTTGATGATGGTGCGCCGCAAGTGGCGGTACGAGGCATGGCATGCGGTGCACCTCTCCGTGTACGTGGCAGTGGCACTCGTGGTGCCACATCAATTCCTCTTTGGGAGCACGTTCGTGGGGCGCGGAGTGGCGTTCTGGTTCTGGGTGGCGCTGTACGTTTTGGCCTTCGGCTCGCTCATTGCGTTCCGTGTAGTGCGCCCACTCGTGCTCTTCAGTCGCCACCAATTGCGCATTGAATCCGTCACGCGCCTGGCCGACGGCTCCGCAAGTGTGGTGATGGCAGGGCGCAACCTAGAGCGTTTGGCCCCCACCCCTGGACAGTTCTTTCTATGGCGCTTCCTAGCGCGAGGCCTGCGACTCCAAGCGCACCCTTTTTCGCTCTCGCGCCAGCCCGACGCCAGCACCCTACGCATCACCGTCAAGCCCTCCGGCGACTTCAGCACTGCAGTAGGCGAACTGGCGCCAGGTACGCGCGTACTGGCGGAAGGTCCATTGGGAGTGTTCTCCGAGGTGACCCGCACCCGGCCCGGCGCGGTGCTCGTTGCCGCAGGCATTGGCATCACACCCATCCGCGCCATGCTCGATGTGGCCGAGGGGCCAGTGGACGTCATCATTCGCTGCTCCACAGAAGCGCAAGCCCCTTTGCTGGATGAGGTTCGCGAGCTCGCTGCCGCCCGCGGTGCCGCACTGCACGTAGTGGCCGGTGGGCGCGGCGTGGGGTGGGCATCGGCCGCCAACCCTGCGACATTGAAGCAACTGGTGCCCGACGTCCAGGACCGCGACATCTACGTGTGTGGGCCGCGCGAGTGGGCACTCGCGGTGGAAGCCGACGCTCTCGCGGCGGGGTGCGCCAAAGAGAGCATTCACCGGGAGGAGTTCGCATGGTGACAACAGGCATGGAGAGGTGGCGGCGATGAAGGCCCAACGCATGGCTGGGGTGATGGCTGCTTCGGGAGCGATCCTGGTAGCCGGATATGCGGCAGCGCCCACGACTCACGTGGTTGAAGAGGAGGTCATCGCCGACGACCGTTGCGCGGATGACGCGTCCGCATTGGAGTGCGGTGAGACGTTCGATGGTCCGCCGGTCTCCAACCTGCGCGGCACCTACCAAGCACAAATCGTGGTGCTCGACGGGGTAGTGGTAGACGTCAAGGCTTTGGAGGCCGGGACATCGGCTCCTGAATCCGTGTCCGTGAACGCGATGGCGATCCCGCAGTTCCGCGAACGTGTGCTTGAAGCGCAGTCGTGGGACGTGGAGGCGGTGAGTGGGGCGTCGTACACGTCCCCGGCGTTCACGGAATCGTTGCAGGGCGCCTTTGAGGCTGCGGGACTCTAGATGGGCGCCTTGCGCTTCGCATGACCGAGCTGCTCCAGCACACGGTTCACTCAATGGCGATGCCTTTCCGGGTGTCGGTCGAGACGGCCGACACTGCCGCTGCGCATCGCGCCATTGACGCGTTTCACCGCGAACTTGAATGGACCGATGCCGTGTTCTCGCTGTGGCGCGAGGATTCGGCGGTGTCGCAGTTCAATCGGGGCGAGATTGCCGTAGATGAGGGCCCCCCTGAGTTGCTCGAGGTGCTGCAAGCGTGCGAGTGGTACAGGGGCCTCACGGAGGGTGCGTTCGATGCGCGCGGCACGGTAGGCATCGACCCCACGGGCCTTGTCAAGGGTTGGGCCGTGGCGCGGGCGAGTGCGGCGCTCGAGGCGCTCGGTGCGCCGTGGATGGTGGACGCCTCGGGGGATGTGATGGTGTCGGGGCCCCGCGCGGATGGTTCCTTGTGGCGAGTAGGGATCGCGGATCCGCTCGTGCACGGTGACCCTCAAGGCCACGAGGTCGTGGATGTGGTTGACCTTGGCGGGAAACACTTGGCGCTCGCGACCTCTGGTCAATCCCAACGTGGCGGGCACATTTGGGACCCTGCGACGGGGGAGGCGGCCGCTCACTCACTTCAAGTGTCGGTAGTGGCTGAGGGTCTGGTTGATGCCGATGTCTGGGCCACCGCCATAGCGGCGCGCGGCAATCCCGCGCTCCAGTTGGCCGCGAGCGCCGGTCTCGAGGTGCTGGTGGTGACCCGCACGCGGGGTGAAGGTCTCTTTGACTCGATGGCGACGGAGGGTTGGCCCTCGGCGCTTGGATAGCGGCGACGGCCTTGGTGATGAAGCTGTGCAACCCCGCCGCTCGCACTCCCCCCGTGCCGTCCGCACCGTGCAGTGGCGCACTTGGGGGTGGGAGAGGGGCAACTACCGCGATTCTGGGTGCGGACGGCCCGCTGAGCGTGCGGAGTAGTGGACGGCGGCACGCATTGGGGTGCGGACGGCCCGCGTGGGGGTGCGGACGGCCCGCTGAGCGTGCGGAGTAGTGGACGGCGGCCGTGTCTGGCATACTTGTTCGTTGGCGCCAGCGGCCCTCTACCCGCGAACGCTATTCGTCTTGCTAGCAGCGTCGGTCGATTTCCCCGGCCCCTGCCTGCCGGCTCACACCGAATACAAGGAGATAACGCAGCATGGCTGTGAAGATTCGTTTGAAGCGCTTCGGCAAGAAGCGTCAGCCGTACTACCGCATCGTGGTCATGGACTCGCGCGTCAAGC
>JAEYYZ010000049.1 GCA_023428185.1 Actinomycetes bacterium | reverse complement strand
GACGGACTCGCCATCGTCTTGCTCATCCTCGCCGTGCTCATTGCGGCCCGCGAATGGTGGAGCCTTGACAGTTGGCTCGGCTCCTTCATTCACGCCGTGGTGGCAGGCACGTTCGGCATGCTCGCCTTCACGTTGCCCGTGGTGTTGCTCGCAATGTCCATCCGCTTGTTCCGTATGCCTCAAGAGAACGATGCCAACTACCGCATCGCGCTAGGCGGACTCATCCTTTCCCTCACCGTGGGAGGCATCGTCCACATCGCCAAAGGCGAGCCTTCACCGTCGGACGGGATGCTCGGCTTGGAGCAAGCCGGCGGAATCCTCGGCTTCCTGATTGGCACCCCGGCGTCGGCGCTCATGACCCCGGGGCTTGGTGTAGCCGTGCTGGTGATGCTCACCCTGCTGGGCGTATTGGTAGTGATCGGCATGCCGCTGCGCGACGTAGTGGTGCGGGTGCGCGCACTCGCTCAACGACTGTGGGGCGGGCGCCCTGGCGAGCATGAGGAGGACGAACTCGACCTTCCCGAACACCGCACCCTGGAACGCCGCAGTCTCACTGGCAAGAACGCCAAGGCCAAGGGACTTGGGCTCGATCGCTACGAAGCCGACGAAGCCTTCTCCACCGCAGCAGCCCGTGAACCCAGCGAGTTCGACCTTCTCATCAACCCCAACGGCTGGGGCTTTGGAGAGGATGTCGACACTCAAGAGAACCCCGAACTTCCCACGCCGATGCCCGGCAACCGGGTAGTGCACCCGCGCCACGCGACGCCCCCATATGGCGTCGTCAGCCCTTATGCGCCGTCAGGGGACGCGGATCTGGACGCACTGGACGCCGAGGACCTCGACGCACGCAACGCGCCCACCGTGGCCATCGCCACGCACAAGCAGCCCCAAGCGCCCGCGGAAACGCACGTGGTGCCGCGCGGGGAGCAGGGCAAGCTCGAAGACTCCGCGCCTTACGTGCTACCCAACCTTGACGTACTGGCCAAAGGTGCACCCCACAAGACTCGCTCCAGCGCCAACGACCGTGTTGTCGCGTCCCTCACCGCGGTCTTTGACCAGTTTGAAGTGGACGCGCAGGTCACGGGATTCACGCGGGGGCCCACAGTCACGCGCTACGAAATCAACTTGGGTACCGGCGTCAAAGTTGAGAAGATCACCCAGCTGGCCAAGAACATCGCGTACGCAGTAGCCAGCCCAGATATCCGCATCCTGTCGCCCATCCCAGGCAAGTCCGCCATCGGCATCGAAATCCCTAACGTGGACCGCGAGACGGTGTCCCTGGGCGACGTATTGCGTTCCCAGACCGCGCAACGCATGGATCACCCCATGGTCATTGGCGTGGGCAAAGACGTGGAGGGCGGCTACGTGATGGCCAACCTCGCCAAGATGCCTCACTTACTGGTCGCGGGAGCGACCGGCGCGGGCAAGTCCAGCTTTGTCAACGCCATGATCACCTCGATCCTCATGCGCGCCACGCCACGCGAGGTGCGCATGATCCTGGTGGACCCAAAGCGCGTGGAACTATCCATTTACGAGGGCATTCCCCACCTCATCACACCCATCATCACCGACCCCAAGAAGGCCGCACAGGCCCTCGAATGGGTAGTCAAAGAGATGGACATGAGGTACGACGACCTCGCGATGTTCGGTTACAAGCACATCGACGACTTCAACAAGGCTGTGCGCGCAGGCAAGGTGAAGCCGCTCCCGGGCAGCGAACGCAAGATCACCACGTACCCCTACCTGCTGGTCATCGTGGACGAGCTCGCCGACCTCATGATGGTGGCGCCCCGCGACGTGGACGACTCCATCCAGCGCATCACGCAGTTGGCTCGCGCCGCCGGTATCCACTTGGTGCTCGCCACCCAGCGCCCCTCGGTGGACATCATCACCGGCACCATCAAGGCCAACGTGCCCAGCCGCTTGGCCTTCGCCACCTCATCGCTCGCCGACAGCCGCGTGGTGCTCGACATGCCAGGTGCAGAAAAGCTCATAGGCCAAGGTGACGCACTGTTCTTGCCCATGGGCGAATCCAAAGGCATGCGCGTCCAGGGCGCATGGGTGAGCGAAACCGAGATTCACGCCGCAGTGGAGCACGTGAAGACCCAAGCCCAACCCCAGTTCAGGGAAGACGTGGTGGCCACCACGGCATCGGCCGTCGTTGCCGAAGACATCGGTGGGGACCTCGACGAGCTCTTGGCAGCCGCAGAACTCGTCATCACCACCCAGTTGGGCTCCACCTCCATGCTCCAACGCAAGCTTCGAGTGGGCTTCGCCAAGGCAGGCCGTCTCATGGACTTGTTGGAGAGCAGAGAGATTGTGGGCCCTTCTCAAGGATCTAAGGCTCGAGAGGTTCTTGTCACACCTGACGAACTTGCATCCACTCTCGCGAGCCTACGAGGCGAGACTCCCAGTACGGTGGAGGTCAGCAGGACCATCACCGAACCCGGGGAAGGGACATGGGAGAACTCGTAGAGCTGTTTAACCAGCCAGGCGTGGCGTATTCCGCATCAGCGCTGGTAGTGCTCGGGTTCATCCTTGCGTTCATCTTCTTTGCCCGTTCAGCGCGCGCCCGCAAAGCCCGAGACGCTGCGGAAAAACGAGAACTGCGTTACAGGAAGCAGTTTGAGGCGATCCTCAGCAACACCCGCGAAGGCGTGGTGGTGGTGTCTCACACCGGCGAGGTAGTAATTGTTTCCGATGCCGCCGAGCACCTGTTGGCGGTGGAATCCGAAGACTCGGTGGGCAAACACATCTCTGAGATGCCCTTACGCGCAGTGGATGAGCGGTCGCGGCCGGTGACAGCGCCCGAGGTCTTCAACCCCGCAACGAGCGACGAGAAGCCTCGCGGCTACGGAGTCGCAGGGCGCCGGGTAGGTGAAGACGTGCGCTGGTTCCACGTTCAATCCCGCATTGTGGACGACGTCATCGATGGTGAACCTGCGGTGAT
>JAEYYZ010000044.1 GCA_023428185.1 Actinomycetes bacterium | reverse complement strand
CGTCGTTCGTTTTCGCTGGCACCGTGCGAGACAACGTCACTCTGGGTGAGGACTTTGACGACGACGACGTGTGGACCGCATTGCGTCGCTCCGCAGTGGACGGCGTGATCCAGGGTCTACACAAGGGTGGGGAGGGCCTGGACGCTCTCCTCGACGAGCGTGGCATGAACCTGTCGGGCGGCCAACGCCAACGAGTGGCTATTGCGCGCGCCTTGGTGCGGGAACCGCGGGTGCTGGTCTTGGACGATGCCACATCCGCCGTTGACCCCGGCGTCGAGCAAGAAATCCTCGCCGCCTTGCGTGCAGATGGCCAAGGCCCCACCGTGCTACTCATCGCGTACCGCGTGGCGTCCATCATGCTCGCCGACAGGGTGGTACACGTGGACTGCGGCATGGTGGTGGACTCCGGCACCCATGAGGAACTCATGAAACGAGACGCCGGCTACCGCGAACTCGTCACCGCATACGAGATGGATTCGATGCAACGCGCCGACGCCGCCCTAGCGGATGGCGTCGATGAGGGCGAAGGGAGCCAGTCATGACCGGCGCACACATCGATCAGTCGACGCCGCCCATGAGCGCTGCCGCCACATTCAAGCGGGGCTTCGCGATTTCGCCAGAGCTGCGCAAGGGACTGGGTGTCACGTTGCTCATGGCCACCGGTGCGGCATCGGCGCGTGCAACCATCCCGTACGTCACCCAACGCGTGACTGACGACGGCCTGCTTGCTCCCGAGGGAGTGAACCTGCCCCTTGTCACGCAATTGGTGATCCTGGGTGCCATAGTGGTGATCGCAGCGATGCTCATCGAGTGGCGCGTTCGCCGACGCATGGTGACCGCAGCGGAAGCTGGGCTAGGCACCCTTCGCAAGCGCGCCTTCGAGAACGTCCACAAGCTCTCCGTGCTCACGCAAAACCAAGAGCAACGAGGCCGCTACGTGTCCCGCGTGACGGGTGACGTGGACACCATGCGTGACCTCATGCAATGGACCGGCGCGGGGATGATGGTGGCCGCCATGGAATCCATGGTGGTCCTTGGCGTGATGGCCGTGTATTCGTGGAAGCTCGCGTTGGTGGTGTTGGCATGCTTTGTTCCACTGTTCGTGCTTACGGCCTACCTGCAGCCACGAATCCAACGTGCCTTTGGGCGAATCCGCGGGCAAATGGCTGACCTTTTAGGCCAGACATCCGAGCAATTGGTGGGCGTGGCGACCATTCGTGGCTATGGCGTGCAAGAACGCATGCGCGAACGCTTGCGCGGGGAGATCGAGACGATCTTTGTGGGCGAACGCAAGGCCGCGCGCCTCACGGCCACCACCTTCTCCGCCACGGTGTTTGGGCAGGCGCTCGCCACTGGTATGGCACTCATCGTGGGAACCGCACTGGGCGTGCGTGGTGAACTGAGCGTGGGCACCGTGGCGGCCTTCACCCTGTTGGTGTACATGTTCTCGGGTCCCTTGATGTGGATCATCGAGATGCTGGCTGAGATGCAGCGGGCCATGGTGGGCTGGAAGCGTGTCATCGAACTAGTCGATGCCACGGCAGATGTTCCTGATCCGGTCAGCCCTGTGCCCATGCCCGCAGGCGAGGTCGACCTCACAGTCAAGGACGTGTCACTCACGTACGACGGCGAGGTAGACGTCCTCAAGTCGATCTCCTTGCACGTCCCCGCCGGTGACAGGTTGGCGATCGTGGGGCAAACAGGGTCCGGCAAGACCTCCCTGGCCCGCCTCATGGCGCGCTTCTTTGATCCCACCGCGGGCAGCATCGAACTCGGAGGCGTGGACATCAAGGACATCGCCTTCAAGGAATTGCGGCGTCGAGTGTCGGTAGTGCCTCAAGAGGGCTTCCTCTTTGACGGCACCATCGCAGACAACATCCACTACGCCATCCCTGGCGCCGATGCTGAGCAGTTGCTTGTTGATGCGCAGCAAGCCTTCACGACGTTGGGACTGGCCGATTGGCTCGCAAGTACGCCAAAGGGTCTCGACACTCAGGTGGGTACGCGTGGCGAGTTACTCAGCGCGGGGGAGCGGCAGTTGGTTTCCATTGCGAGGGCGTACCTGCGCGACCCTGACGTGCTCATCCTCGACGAGGCCACCTCGGCGGTGGACCCCGCAACGGAAGTACGTATTTCCCGTGCTCTTGAGGAACTCATGCGCGGCCGCACCAGCGTGGTCATTGCCCACCGCCTGTCTACCGCCGAGCGCGCAGACTTGGTGGCCGTAATGGAACACGGCGAGCTGGTGGAGTTCGGTCCGCATGCTGAGTTGGTAGCCGCCGGTGGAGAGTACGCCCGCTTGCATCGTGCCTGGATGTCAACGACACGTTCGTAGCGGAGCGCGTGGAAAGATAAGCGCATGCCACTCATGCCTGACCTCGCCTCCAAGCTCAAGCGCACAGACGACGGGTTGGTGTGCGCGGTCGTCCAGGAAGCCGGCACCGGCCGGGTGCTCATGGTGGCATGGATGAACGACGACGCCTTGGCCCAGACGCTTGAGACCGGCAGGGGCGTGTATTGGAGCCGCAGCAGGCAAGAACTGTGGCGTAAAGGCGACACGTCAGGCCACGTCCAACATGTCCACAGCGTGGAGATCGACTGCGACGGCGACGCACTGCTGCTGACCGTGACTCAAGAGGGCCCGGCATGTCACACCGGCGAACACTCATGCTTTGATGCGGGCGGAAGTTTGCTGGTCGCCGGAACCGACTCATGACGGGCATCGGCACGCCTGAAGTCTCACTCGCTTGGGGCGAGACCTGGCCTTCGGAGCGCGAGTTCGTGGCATTGGGTCAAACGCACAGGGTGGTGCCGGTAGCGCGCCGATTGTTCGCTGACTGGATCACGCCGGTGGGTGTCTACGCGGCGCTGGCCGGCGGCAGGCCAGGCACCTTCATTCTGGAATCCGCGCAGCCGGATGGCACACGGTCACGGTTCTCCTTTGTGGGCGTGCACTCACGTGCAACACTCACCATTGACGGCGACAATGCGTTGTGGACCGGCGACGTTCCCGTGGGGCTCACCTCGGGCGCGCCTGTGGACACGTTGCGTCAAGCGCTCACTGAGCTTGCCTCCGAAGCCATTGAAGGCCTACCTCCGCTCACGGGAGGCCTCGTGGGAGCACTCGGGTGGGACATCGTCCGGCAATGGGAGCCCACCTTGCCCCGGGAGGCGCTCCGCGAGATCGATGTCCCCGATGGCGTATTGCTCTTTGCCACCGACATTGCGGCCATTGACCATGTTGATGGCTCTGTGTGGCTTATCGCCAACGCCGTCAACGCCGATGCCAAGTCCACCGGTATCGAGGCTGCTTACGCCGACGCTGTGGCCCGGCTTGACGCGATGCAGGCTGGCTTGGAAGCAGCCGTCGCACACTCAATGCTGAGTGAAGACGAGTCCGCCCCAGAGCCCACTGTGCACCAGCGATCAGCCGTGGGGGAGTACGAAAAGGCTGTCAAATACGCCAAAGAAGCTATCCGCGACGGAGAAGTGTTCCAAGTGGTGCCTTCGCAACGCTTTGACGTGGAGTGCCCCGCCGACCCGTTGGATGTGTACCGAGTGCTGCGCACTCTCAACCCCAGCCCGTACATGTACTGCTTGGCTCTCGAGGACGCCGAAGGCAGGGCCTTCTCGCTCGTAGGAGCAAGCCCGGAGTCGCTTGTCACGGTGAAGTCAGGAAACGTGCTGACCTTTCCTATTGCGGGCTCACGCCCCCGCGGCCGCACACCCGAGGAGGACAAGGCCCTCGAAATGGAGATGCTCGCAGATCCTAAAGAGGTGGCCGAACACGTCATGCTCGTGGACTTGTCCCGCAATGACCTCGTCAAGGTGTGTGAACCCACCAGTGTGGAAGTGGTCGAGTTCATGGCGGTCAACAGGTACAGCCACATCATGCACATTTGCTCCACGGTGGTGGGCAAACTTGAAGCAGGTCGCACCGCCCTGGAAGCATTCATCGCCACGTTCCCAGCAGGAACCCTCTCGGGCGCACCCAAACCTCGCGCCATCGCACTTATCGACCAGTTGGAGCCGGTGCGTCGGTGCTATTACGGCGGCGCCATCGGCTACTTCGACTTCGCAGGCAACATGGACCTCGCGATCGCTATTCGCACTGCGCTCATCAAAGACGGTGTGGCGCATGTTCAAGCGGGTGCCGGAGTGGTCGCGGACTCTGTCCCCGCCTCTGAAGCGCAAGAGACGCGCGACAAGGCCGCCGCAATGATTCGGGCGGTGACACGCGCTTCTCGACTACGAGCGCCTTCCCATGGCTAGACTGTCGCCAGACCTGCACTAAGGAGAAGAACGTTGTCGTCGCACCACCTCGAACCCGAACACCTTCCGGACGTTGCTCCCCACA
>JAEYYZ010000024.1 GCA_023428185.1 Actinomycetes bacterium | reverse complement strand
CTGCTGAGGCTAAGCCTGCAGCAACAGCGGAGGACAAAAACTGCCCCGAGATGCGAGTGTCACGGCCAAGCACGGCACGGGGCCGATGCCCGGAAAAGTCACCGCGTTCAGCGAGCACATGCGCCGCGGCCACGGCAAGGTCCACTGCCATTTCGGCAGTGATGTCCTTGTTCGCCACGCCACGGACGCCGTCCGTTCCGAACAGGCGCACCATGTGCGTGAGGCTAGCGCTTCGAGTACTGAGGTGCGCGGCGGGCCTTCTTGAGACCAGCCTTCTTGCGCTCCACCACGCGAGCGTCGCGCGTCAGGAAGCCAGCCTTCTTGAGCGAAGGACGGTTGGTCTCAAGGTCGATGCCGTTGAGCGCGCGGGCAACGCCAAGGCGCAACGCGCCAGCCTGGCCGGAGGTACCGCCGCCGTGAATGCGAGCGTGGACATCAAACTTGCCTTCAATGTCCAGGAGCGCGAACGGCGAGTTCACCAACTGCTGGTGCACCTTGTTGGGGAAGTAGTCGTCCAGTTCGCGGCCGTTGATGAGCCACTTGCCGGTGCCGGGCACCAGGCGAACGCGAGCTACTGCTTCCTTGCGACGGCCAAGGCCGGCACCGGGAGCAATGGCGGAAGAACCCTTGCCGCGGACGGGTGCGCTCTCGGAGGTGTACTCCGTGAGCTCTTCCTCGTCGTTGTCGATCTCGATTGCTACGTCAGACACTTTTGTGTTCCTCCCCGCGCCTACTGCGCGACCTGCGAGATGTCGAACGCCTGCGGCTGTTGCGCGGCGTGCGGGTGCTCAGCGCCCGCGTAAACCTTGAGCTTGTTCAACTGAGCGGCGCCCAGCTTGGTGTGGGGAAGCATGCCGCGAACAGCGTTTTCGATGACGCGCTCGGGCCTTTCTTCAATGAGTTCACCGATGGGCTTGGTCTTGAGGCCGCCCGGGTAACCGGAGTGACGGTAAACCATCTTGTCGGTGAGCTTGGCGCCGGTGAGGGCCACCTTGGAAGCGTTGATGACGATGACAAAGTCACCGTTGTCGACGTGGGGGGCAAAGGTCGCCTTGTGCTTGCCGCGAAGCAAAGCAGCTGCCTGGGAGGCCAAACGACCGAGGACCACGTCAGTAGCGTCGATGACGAACCACTTGGAGGTCACGTCACCCGGCTTGGGAGAATACGTACGCACTGTGAAGCCTTCTACTCTCTGAACAGGTTTAGCGATACTAGATCGCATAAGTTTCGATCGGCGGGTCCTGCGGAGGCGAGTGGGATGCACCATCTCACGGGGAACGCACAACGACGCACAAGCATACCCGGGCCTGTGGTCAACGGTCAATCCAGCGTGCGCTTGGCGCGGGTCTGGTCCGCTCTCACTGCGAGTTCACCGTCCTGGGGGTAGACCACTTCTTCAAGCGTGAGCCCTGCAGCGGGTGCCACGGTGACCGCCGACGAGCGTTCCCGGCCTTGTGCCACGGAGCTCAGCCACTCGATGTCCCGCTTACCGTGGCCCACTGCTAGCACCGCGCCTACCAGGCCGCGCACCATTGAGTGGCAGAACGCATCGGCGCGGACGGTGGCCACCAACAACCCGCTGTCAGGGCCGTCCACCACCCGCGTCCAGTCGAACTGCTTGAGGTCGCGGATGGTGGTGGCACCCTCTCGCGCTTTGCAGAACGCGGCAAAGTCGCGCAACCCCACCAAGGCGTTGGAGGCGTTGTTGAGTGCGGCTACGTCCAAGTCCTTGTCCAGCCACGCCACATGGCGCCGCAGCAGAGGATCCTTGGCCACGCTGGCATCGGCGATCCTGTACGCATACCGGCGCTCCAGTGCACTGAACCGGGCATCGAAACCCGCGGGCGCTTCATCGACATGTGAGATGACGATGTCAGCCGGAAGTACGCCGTTGAGTCGCACCGTGAGCGCCTCCCCCGGATGCCGGTGGGTGCGTGCAGGGAGGGCGGCCCAAGCATCGGGATTAATGTCTACGTGCGCCACTTGCCCGCGCGCATGCACGCCCGCATCGGTGCGGCCAGCTACCACCACCCGGGGCGCGCCTTCCTGGCGCAGAATGCGCGCCAGCGCCGCTTCCAGCTCACCTTGCACAGTGCGCAAGTCAGGCTGGGCCGCCCACCCGGCAAAATCAGTGCCGTCATAGGCAAAGCGAAGGCGGGCCCGCACGACCGATTCAGTCATGGGGCCCGCCTTTGCATGTGATGCAGATTGAGAACTACTTGGTGGCCTCGGCGTCGTCTGCTTCGGCGTCGTCTGCCTCGGCAACTGCCTCGTCGATGACGTCCTCGTCCCCCTCAGCGGGCAACTCAGCGCTCTCAACTTGGATCGCCTCAGGCTGTTCGCCAGCCTCTGCACCCTCAGCGGGGGCATCGGCGTGGGCGTCCACCACGGCAACTTCTTCCACGGCGTCCTCAGCAGGAGCGTCGTCCTTAGCGGGCTTCGCCGATGCCTTGGCAGCACCCTTGGGCGCGGCCTTGGAAGCAGCCTTGGTGGCTTCCTTGACAACAGCCTTCTTGGCGGGCGCACCAAACTCCACGAGTTCGATGACGGCCATGGGGGCGTTGTCTCCCTTGCGGGAGCCCACCTTGGTGATGCGGGTGTAGCCACCGTCGCGCTCGGCGAATCCGGGACCAATTTCGGTGAAGAGCGTGTGCACCACACCCTTGTCCGAAATGATGCCGAGCACGCGACGGCGCGAGGCTAGGTCTCCACGCTTGGCGAACGTCACCAGACGCTCAGCGTAGGGACGCAAGCGCTTGGCCTTGGTCTCGGTGGTGGTGATGCGGCCGTGCTCAAAAAGCGACTGCGCAAGGTTGGCCAAGATCTGGCGCTCGTGCGCGGGTCCGCCTCCGAGGCGAGGGCCCTTAGCGGGGGTAGGCATGGTGCGTGTTTCTCCTTGTTAGTCGTCGCTGCCGGAGAAGTACACACCGGCGGCTGCGACGTCGTAGTCGTGGCCGCTGTCCTTGAGGGAGAAGCCCAGTTCAACGAGCTTTTCCTTCACTTCGGTGATCGACTTCTGGCCAAAGTTGCGGATGTCCATGAGGTCAGTCTCGGAGCGGGCAGTGAGTTCACCCACGGTGTGGATGCCCTCGCGCTTGAGGCAGTTGTACGAACGCTGCGTGAGGTTGAGGTCCTCAATAGGCATGTTGTAGTCCTC
>JAEYYZ010000011.1 GCA_023428185.1 Actinomycetes bacterium | reverse complement strand
GCCAGTCCGACGTCGCGTCCATGCAGGGGTTTGTCGACAAGTATGGAGTGGGCGGGTTTGAACACGTCGCGGATGTCGACGGTGCAGTGTGGTCGGGCTTTGGGGTGACCTATCAGCCCGCGTTTGCATTCATTGGCGCTGACGGCAGCGTGCGCACCATCGTGAGCCCGCTTTCCAAGGCGGAGATCCTCGCGGGTGCCAACGAGTTGGTGAGTTAGTCGACTAGTTCACGCCGTCATTCGTCGCCGCACATCTGCCTGAAAGCGCCGTCAACCACGAGGGCGACCTCCTGAACCTCCTGGGAGAAGTTCTCAAAATTCTGCGACTCCGGGTCGGAGACATGTACATCAAATTCGAAGTGGTCGCGCAGCGTGGTGATGTCCTCTACGAGGTCATGCGGCGCCACCTCAATCACCGCGTCAAAGTCCGCAACGTGCTCGGCTGACCCCACGTACTCCCTGGGCACCGGCAAAATGAGCGGCTGAACCGCGTCGCAAAAGGCGTCCAGGTCAAACGCACTCCCCGGAGCCTGTGACGTGGCCACCACGGCGTCCGGCTGGTTGGTGGCCGCCACTCCTGTGCATCCGGTTAAGAGGACAGTGCCACCGAGAGCTGCGAGGCCGAGCAGGCGCATGAACATTTGTGCTGGTACATGTGACTTCATCCCAGCACCCTAGCCGACCCTAGGGAAACTCGGTCCGTTCGGGGAAGAGGTCCAGCGCACCGCCTTCGCGGCATTCACCGGAGATGTAGTCACTGCGGTTGCGCGGGTACAGCTCAGCAAAGTACGTCGCTTGCAACTCGCGCGCCTGAGCCTCAGTCGCGCCCAACTCCTCCGCCACGAGGTGACTGAGTTGCACGGCCCAACACTCCGCCTCGGCCTCCACCCAGATTCCGTTGATGTGCATCGTCTCGTGAGCGATGAGATGCACGGCCGCCGCGTGCTCGAGGCTGGGGTTGCGCTTGTCGCTGGCGGCGTAGGCCGCAAGGTCGCGGCACACGTGCCGCTTGTACAGCGCCACGTCGGTGTTGTCGTGATACACGTAGCCGTCGAACTGGCTGAGGTTAAACAGGGACTCGGTGAGCCGCTCGCAATCGGCCCTCGCATCGGCATTGTCAGTGACCGCGCTCATCGCCACGGTGGCAAGGTGTTGGCGCTGGTGGTGCCCGTACTCGAACATACCGGCCGTGAGCGCGGCGACAACAAGCGTCCCCGCCCACCAGGCCCTCACGCCAGGACCTATCGCCCCGGGATGGGCATCGGCCCGACGCCGGATCGCCTGCCACACTGCGTGCACCGCCGCTGCGGCCAAGAGCACCGACACGACCGTCAGGACGCCGATGTCCATGTGACCCTCCCCGCCCCGCACCAGTTCTGTGGAGACTCTAGCGAGTGCGACCCACCAAAGCAGTAGCGGGGAGCAGCCCCGTCAGGAGCCACTCCCCGCCAAAGGCACCGCACCTGCCCGGCAGCTAGATTCCCCGAGAGAACTCAGTCACCAACGCAGGTACTGCGGCGTCAAACCCTGCGATGTCGAGCATGCCGGCATCGTTCGGGTCCGCGATGGAGAACTTGGTAGCTGACGTGGCAAGCACAATCAGCTTCGCGTCGATCCCCATCTGCTTGCGGTACTTCTCCAGAGCCTCGTGCGGGTGCATAGCACCTGCCCAAGTCTCGTTGTCGGTGATCACCGCAAACGTGTCCACCTTGAGACCGCGCTCCAATGCGTACAGCATCGGCAGCGAGCAGTCCGTAGGGCCAAACGGGAGACCAGAGATCTCCTCGATGACCGCGTCGAGCCGCATACGCGGCGTGATCTTGAGCTGGGACACCGCCGAAGCGGCACCCGTACGCGCGACCTGCCGCACCTGACGTGCGCCCGGCATACGGTAGGCACCCACGCCGCCCGTGAATCCGATGATGTGTGTCATCGGCTCCGTAGCGGCCAGCACGAGTGCCAAACCCGCCGATGCCTCACGCGGGGTAAGCGGCACTCCCGCCACCTGCCCCATGGACATCGACCCGGACACGTCCAGCGCAATCAACGTGCGCTTGCCAGCCGGCTCCACAGTCCCAAAGGACGCGTAGAACGCCTGGTCAAGAGCATCGACGATGCGGACGCTGGGCTCCCACGTCGACTCGCCTCGCAGCGAGCGACCGGACGCGTAGGTACGCAGCGCAACCATCACATTCACTGGGTGAATGCGTGCCTTGCGCAACGCCTCCGTGTCCACCAAACGTGCCGCTACCAGCTCCGTTGCCTCCGACATCGGCTCAATAAGCCCGATGCGCGTGAGGCGCGGCAGCTGACGAATCAGCGCACCCAGCGGGACGTTGCCCTCGAGCAGCGCCCCCCACACCTCGCGATGGTTGAGCGACTCGGTGGGCACCATCTCCCAGGTGAGACCGTGCTCGCGGATCAGTCCAGGCAGTGCGGTGATCGGGGCGGCCTGAGCCGCCTCGAAGCCTCGCACCAACGCCGGAGCCTCTGCCGCGTTGCCACGCAAGACCCACTCCCCCAGGCCCCGGAACGCAGGGTCCGCGGAACGCGGGTGCGCCTTGCGGAACACGTCGCGGTGGGTCCAACCGTCACGCTGGCGGTACTTGACCGCCTGGTACGCAACCTGGTCTACCGACTTCTCGGTGTACCAAGCAGCTACGGCTCGCGCCAACGCACGGCCCCAGCCACGGAACCCCTGCACGTACGTGAGGAATCCGAACAATGCCGTCGCAGTACGCGCCACCTTGGGCAGCTGCGCAAGTGCGTAGGCACGTTCGTCGTCCTCACCGAACGATGCTGCGATCGCCAAGGCGAACAAAGCAGGGTCCTGCTTGGGGGCGCGGCCGGCCACGGAGGTCTCGACGATCAGGTCGACGAGCTCGCGGTGCTGAGCGGACTCAGCCACGCGGATCACCACCTTGGCGTTCTCACGGGTGAGCTCTGCGCCAGAGGCGTAGAAGCCCGAGTCCGAGCCCAGGATCAGAAAGCGCTTCACGCGGTCGAGATCTGAGATCACGAACGTGAAACCGCCTGCGCGGTTTCGCTTCTGACCCGGAGCCGCCTTGTGCGACTGCGGAGTGGCTGCGCGACCCTTGCGAGTCATGAAGCCCTTGAGATTGATGTTGGTCATGATGCACTTCCTTTCTTTTCTCTGGGCCCGGGGTGTCCGGGCTTCGGGTGTGTTGTTGGTTGTTGTTGGGGTGTGGGCGAGCATGGTGATGGATTCGGAAGCGGCATGCTCTCACTGAGCTACCCCTATCGGGGGCGGGACTCGAACCCGCGACCTTGCCGTCCAGATAACCGAAATTCCTTCGGCTCACACACGTCTTGTTTGCCGCATCGGCCGTAGTAGGGGGCGAGCATGTGGTGAGGGTCGGAGTGGCCTTGCGGCCATCTGCTCTGCCATCTGAGCTACCGGGAGTCTCACCCGGACGGGACTCGAACCCGCGACCTGATCAGTGAAAGTGATAACCGACTGCTCGTCGGCTCGCCTTTGCTACGGACGATGCGGCACACGACACGGCGAGCGAACATGGGGCGAGGATCGGAACCGAATCTTGCGACTCGGAAACCGGGCCAGATGGCCCGGCGCGGAACTCGAATCCGCATACGAGCAGAGCTCGCGTTTGCCAGATAACCGATGTCTCTTCGGTTCGCTCTTGCGGCTTGAGGGGCGAGCATGTGAGTGCCTCAGGTACTTGGGGACAGATAACCCTGGGGCTGCGGCTCGCCTAGCCGGCATCGTGCTTGAAAACTCTGTGGAGTTGTGAGGGGGGGTGGGGGGTGTGCCAGCGGGCGCCTTGGGCGCGGCCTGCGGCGAGAAAGCGCTTAGGAGCGCTTAGGTGATCTCACTGATGTGCCTCGCTGGTGTCCTGGAGCGCTCTGTTGGAGCTGCCACGGGCCGCGTTCGGCATAGCCGAGGTGCGACGTCGCAGCGGCATCAAAGCCGGCGATCGCGATATTCAGATCTCGCATGTCGCACCCCTTTCTGTGAGTTGGTGTCTTAAGTACGACGCGTGCCCCCTGTGGGCACGAGGGACGACGCTAGGGGTAGTGAGCCGGGACGCGCAACCGACTTTGCCAAACCGTAATCAAAACTCACGTTCGAAACGCCTGCTAAAACGCGCCTGGAGCGACCTGCAAACACGTGAGTCCTAACTTGCGCCACATGTGCACCGTCTGGTCGCGATCATCAAGCACGCAAAGCACGTCGTAGCGCGGCTTGATCTCGCGGTCGTAGATCTCGCGCTTGATGAGGGCGTCTTGTCGGCCGTCTCCGTCGGCGCGCATGTGCGGCCCTTCAAAGGGCGCGCCAAGGTGTCGCCGCAACCACAGTTCGGTGTCCGCACGGGCGGCGCCACTACGGCCCGAGACTATGACCAGCGTGTGCCCTGCGGCTGCGAGCGCCTGGGCCACGGCGATCACGGGCCCGTTTGGCTTGTCCTTGAGTACGCCTAGGTGGGAGTACGGGTTGCGATCGGTGATGAGCGCGAGCGTGCCGTCGATATCGACGACGATCGCGCTGGGTTTGCGTGCCATGCGAGCAGGCTACTGAATGCGTCGGAATCTGCCGTCGAGCCCGTTCGTTGCACTCCTAGCGACTACCCTCAGGTCGCCTCTAGGGAGGATTTCGTATGGCTCTCACACTCACCCCGTCACTCAAGACCCGCGTGGCCTTAGCAGTTGTCGCTGCGTCGGCCGTCTTGCTCACTGGCTGTACCAGCGACACACCGACCGTTGACGACGACCCGACCACCGTTGAGGCCACGGTCGGCACTGGCGCAGACACCGACACCGACACGGGTGACTCGGACGACGACGCCACCGGAACCCCGGTCACCGCGAGTGCTACCGAATTTGCCTATGCGCTGTCGCAGACGGAGTTCACTGCTGGCACTTACACCTTTGAGTTGGTCAACGACGGCTCCATGGAGCATGACCTCGTGATCGAAGGGCCCAACGTTCAGGCCGCGAGCGACGTGGTGAGTTCAGGCGAAAGCACCACCTTGACCGTGGAACTCGAGCCTGGCACGTACGTGCTGTATTGCTCGATAGGTGACCACCGTGCCATGGGCATGGAAGTAACCATCACGGTGAGTTAGCGCTCCGAGAACACCACGATCCGGTCGCCAAGGCCGTACGCGCGCGCTTCGGTCTTGAGCGGGTTGATGCGCACCACGGCGTCGCTGATGTCATGCTCCACGCACATGTACCCAATTGCGGTCTCATTGCGTGCCAGCGCGGCCGCCACCACGGTGTAGAAGTCCACCTCCACGCCGGGCTTCACGTACCACTCGGCGGGGCGTAGGTACACCTCGGAGCCGTCAGCGCCGAACACCCCGTCAAAGACGTCCGCCAGCAAGTGATGCTCTGAGATTTGGGCCATCATCAGGCTGATGAGGTGGTCGCTGACAATGAAATCGTCGGTCTTGGTTACCTCAGCGAGCCTGCGATTCCTGTCGTCCAACATTTCACTCACGATGTTCAAGTGGGCGCCGGTCTTCTTGATGATTTCGCGCAACTGCAGCAAGGTGACCAGGGTCTTAGCGTCGGCGTCTTGAAGACTCATCTCGTCCCGATACGCCACCACAATCGCGTGGTCAAAAGCGGTGGGATCCAACTTGAGCAGGGTGGAGCGACTGGACGTGTTGCCTTGCGCCACTGTCACGGTGAGGTGCTCGAAGTCATCCAACTCCGCGAGACCCACCACGGGGACTTCAGAGACGATAGTGACGCTCGAGCCCGTCGCGACGTATTCGTCCAGTTCACCCAACATCTCTGGCACGCGTTTGTTAAAGCCCAGCACCAGAGTGTGCTCGGGGGCCTGTGGGTGACTCACGGCTGGTTGGATGGCCGTGGCATCGGGCTCATGTGGCGCAGTCGCCACGATGCTTGAGTCGTCTTGAGTGAAGAGGATGAGCTGTTCGCCCGCGTCGTAGGTGCGCCACGGCTCAGGGTTGAGCATCACTGTGCCTTTGGAGGTCATGCCCATCACCGCCGATGCCGCGAAGGCTGGGACTATCTCCGCGTATGGCTTGCCGAACAAGGCGGGCTGTGAGCTGAAGTAAATCTCATCGCCCTCAAAGCTCAACAGTTCGCTGTACACGTCACTGAGGCCGGGTTGGCGGCTGGTTTGAGCGGTGATTTGGCCAAATTTCTCGGTGGCGAAGATCCAGCTCACCTCGTCTTTGCCCACCAGTTGCGCCACCTCGGCGTTGCTCGCGTTGCGGATTTGGCCCACCACGTGGAGTTTGAGTTGCGGCCGGTCTGGGTGGCTTGTCAGAGCGAGGGCGGTCTTGATGGCGCGCACGTCTGGGTCCGAGTGCTGCTCGTCGCCCAGGATGATGACACTGCGTGCGCCGTATGGATTGGCGAGCATGAGGTC
>JAEYYZ010000197.1 GCA_023428185.1 Actinomycetes bacterium | reverse complement strand
GCGTGCTCCTCGGGGGGCAGCTCGTACAGGTCCTTGTCCACAGGAGCCGGGGGCTCGATGCGGTTCTTGATGCCATCCAGACCTGCCATGAGCAGAGCTGCGAAGGCGAGGTAAGGGTTACCTGAGGAGTCAGGTGCACGGAACTCGATGCGCTTGGCCTTGGGGTTGGATCCCGTGATGGGGATACGCACCGCAGCGGAGCGGTTACGAGCCGAGTACACGAGGTTCACGGGAGCTTCGTAGCCAGGCACCAAGCGGTGGTACGAGTTCACGGTGGGGTTGGTGAAGGCAAGCAACACGGGCGCGTGCTTGAGGATTCCACCGATGTACCAGCGAGCAATGTCAGATAGGCCGCCGTAGCCCTTCTCGTCAAAGAACAGCGGCGTGCCGTCCTTCCACACGGACTGATGCACGTGCATACCGGAGCCGTTGTCACCAAAGAGGGGCTTAGGCATGAAGGTGACGGTCTTGCCGGCCTCCCATGCCACGTTCTTGATGACGTATTTGAACTTCATGATGTCGTCAGCAGCGTGCAGCAGGGTGTTGAAGCGGTAGTTGATCTCTTGCTGACCGGCGGTGCCCACCTCGTGGTGTGCGCGCTCTACGTCGAGACCCACTTCGCCAAGCACTCGCACCATGTCGTCGCGAAGGTCAGCGAACTGGTCGGAGGGGCTTACCGGGAAGTAGCCACCCTTGATGCGGGTCTTGTAGCCGCGGTTGGGGGTGCCGTCCTCTTCGTACTCGATGCCGGTGTTCCACGCGGCTTCGCTCGAGTCGATGTGGTAGTAACCCTCGTGCTGGTTGGTGGCAAAACGCACCGAGTCAAAGATGAAGAACTCTGCTTCGGGAGCAAAGTACGCGGTGTCGCCGATGCCGGTGGAGGCGAGGTATGCCTCAGCCTTGGCGGCCACGTTACGCGGGTCACGCGAGTAGGGCTCGTTGGTAAACGGATCCACAATGGAGAAGTTGATGATCAGCGTCTTCTGCTTGCGGAACGGGTCAATGTAGGCGGTGGCGACATCGGGCAGGAGCTTCATGTCCGATTCGTTGATGGCCTGGAACCCACGGATCGACGAGCCATCGAACATGGCCCCATCGGTGAAGATGTCCTGCGTGAACTGTGCGGCCGGAATGTTGAAGTGTTGCATCACGCCTGGGAGGTCGCAGAAGCGGATGTCAATGAACTTGACGTCCTCTTTCTTGACGTAGGCGATCGCCTCTTCGGCGGTCTTGAACATCGGAATGCTCCTCAAAGGTCAGAGGTCTAGCCGGTTTTGGCTGCTCTCACACTAGGGGTATGCGGTTACCCGCACACATCGTGGATGTTACGGATCTGTTACGGAATTCGGGTTCCCCTGCGTACACGGACGTGTCCGGGCCCGCTGCACGCACCTCTACGATGTCAGGATGCATGCCGCCAATGACCTCACCGCCGCGCCAGCTGCCACGCTCTACGTCCAGGCAATCCTGTTCGACATGGATGGCACCTTGGTGGACTCCACTGCGGAGGTCGAGGCCATGTGGACCGAGTTTGCTCACGCCAATGGCGTGGATCCGGCCACGGTGATCGAGTTTGCGCACGGCCGCCCCAGCCGCGACACCATTGCCACCTTCGCGCCTGATGCCATTGAGCGCTGGGAGGCGTACATTCACGACGGCGAGCACACCCGTTTCCTGACGGTGCGCTCCATTCCGGGAGCGGTGGAGGTGGTCAACTCGCTGCGACCCGGCTCGTGGGCACTCGTGACCTCTGCGTTGCACCACCCTGCGCGACAACGTCTGCGCGTGATCGGAATTGAGCCGCCAGAGGTAGTCATTGGCGCCGAAGACGTGGCCGCGGGCAAACCACACCCGGAGGGCTACCTGGCCGCGGCATCGGCCCTAGGTGTAGCGCCGCAAGATTGTGTGGTCTTTGAAGACACCGACGCGGGTGTGCGCGCCGGGCTCGCGGCAGGGTGCACCGTGGTGGTGGTGGGAGAAGCAGAGACACCCGCTACCGCAGGCCTGCACCGGGTGCGCGACTTTGCGCACGTGAGCGCCGTTCAGGATGACGCAGGAATCACGCTGACGCTGGGCTGAGCCAGCGCACGGTTACTTAGCGCCCGCGCATTCCCTTGCGGTCCGCACGTGCCTTGAGGGGGTCGATTCCCTTGGGCACTGGCATTTTGGGTGCGCCAAGTGCCTTGAGGCGGTTACGCACGGCGGCCATTTCGCTCTTGGACAGGCCCTTGCCCACGCCGCGACCGTAGTTGGCAACCTTGGTGGCCCGCACGGCCTTGGGCAAGCGCTTGAGAGTGACTTGGCCCTCGTGCTTTCCCACGTAGATGGGCGTCACCGGCACTCCAGGGGCGAGCTTGGTGAAGCGCGCGCGAGTCTGGTCAACGAGCTTGCGGGCCGCGTTACCGCCTTCGGCGATAAGGACGATGCCACCCTTGCCCACACCTTGGAACACCACCGCGCTTGAGCGGGGGTCAATAGCCGCCGGCTCATCGCCAAACGTCCAGCCGGTGCGGATGGATTGCGCCACGGCAAGCGAACCGCCCAGTTGACCTTCCATCTGGGCGAACATCGTGCGTTCAAAGCGCCTAGTAAGCAGGAACATCGCGGCCAAGATGCCGAACAGCACGCCAAAGATGGAGCCATACACAATGGGCACCACGCCGCCAATGGCGAGTCCAATGAGCGCGCCAGCTCCCGCCACCGCCACAAAAGTGATGATGAGGAGCGGCAGCAGCGCTTTGTCGTGCTTGGCGGTGAGCTTGTATGCCTGTGCGAGCAGTTGATACCAGCGTTGCTTCTTCTGAGGTTCCTTAGCCATGATGCGAAAAGTCTAGTGCCAGCGGGGTCACTGCATGCCTGGGCGGGCAGCCAACAGCGCCGATGCCTCTTGGCGGGCCGTCGTGACCTCGCCGAGGTGCCGCAACGCTTCCGGGATTTTCCGACCTTTACGCGTCATGGCTTGGCCCCACAAGCGGCCGGCGCGGTACGACGAACGCACCAAAGGGCCAGACATCACGCCCAGGAATCCCATCTCCTCAGCGGCGTCTGAGAGTTCCACAAACTCCTGGGGCTTGACCCAGCGGTCCACAGGGTGGTGGCGCGGGCTGGGCCGCAAGTACTGGGTGATGGTGATGAGGTCGCAACCGGCATCGTGCAAATCGCGGAGGGCCTGCAACGCCTCGTCAAACGTCTCACCCATGCCCAAAATGAGGTTGGACTTGGTCACCAAACCCGCTTCCTGGGCCAGCGTCAGTACCGAAAGCGAACGCTCGTAACGGAAGGCCGGGCGGATGCGCTTGAATACGCGCGGCACGGTCTCAAGATTATGGGCGAGGACCTCGGGGCGCGAGGAGAATACCTCTGCCAACTGGTCAGGCTCAGCGTTGAAGTCGGGAATCAGCAGTTCCACGCCGGTGCCTGGGTTGAGTGCGTGAATCTGGCGGACCGTCTCCGCGTAAAGCCAGGCTCCACCGTCGGGCAAGTCATCGCGGGCCACGCCGGTCACGGTCGAGTACTTGAGGCCCATCTGCTGGACAGACTCTGCTACGCGGCGCGGCTCGTCACGGTCCAGGTCGGCGGGCTTTCCGGTGTCGATCTGGCAGAAGTCACAACGACGCGTGCACTGATCCCCACCGATGAGGAAGGTGGCCTCGCGGTCTTCCCAGCATTCAAAGATGTTGGGGCAACCGGCCTCCTCGCACACTGTGTGCAAGCCGCCGGTCTTCACGAGCGACTTGAGTTCTCGGTACTCCGGCCCCATGGTGGCCGTGGTGCGGATCCACTCTGGCTTGCGCTCAATGGGCGTCTCGGCGTTACGTGCCTCGACGCGCAGCATGCGCCGTCCCTCCGGGGCGATAGTCACACGGTCTCCTTGGTAAGGGCCTCAAGGTCTTGGTCCGCAACACGTGCGGAAGCAGACGCGGCGCGGGTCTGCGCCACCTCCCAGCGTACGTCGGCTAGAGCGCGTTCGAGGCACGCCTCCACGGCCGGTACTACTTCTGCAATCTTCACCTCGCGGCCAAGCTCGGCCGTGAGGGAGGTGACCGAGGCATCGGCAATTCCACAAGGAACGATGCGGTCAAACGCACCCAGGTCGGGGTTGCAGTTGAGGGCAAAGCCATGCATGGTCACACCCTTGGCCACGCGCACGCCAATGGCGCAGATCTTGCGTTCCGGCTGGGTGTCAGTGGCGGGAAGCCACACGCCGGAGCGGTCCTCGACGCGGATGGCTTGAAGGCCATACGCCGCGCACACATCCATGATGGCTTGCTCTAGCTGTCGCACGTACTTCACCACGTCAATGGGCTCCGCGAGCCTCACGATGGGGTACCCCACTAGCTGGCCGGGACCATGCCATGTGATGCGGCCACCCCGATCCACGTCCACCACCGGGGTGCCGTCAGTAGGGCGGTCCCACACCGCGGTGCGCTTGCCTGCCGTGTAAACATCCTCATGTTCCACGAGCAGGACGCGATCGCTACCACCCGCCGTCACCTGGGCATGCTGGGCGCGTTGCTCGTCCCACGCCTCTTGATAGGGAACAAGGCGGGTGCCGAGGTCCCACTCGCGGATTTCCATAGGTCTCCAGGGTAGATAGATGTCCAGGTTAACCCCGGAATGGTTGGGCGAAGCCCGCGGGGATGAAGCACACTTGACCAATGCATTGGCGTCGAATCCTCCGTCCCGTCCTCGTGGTCATGTCCATCGTGGCCTGGCTTGCCATCTCTGGTGTAGGTGGTTCCACGTTTGGAAAACTCTCCACGGTTCAAGAGAACGATGCCGCGGTGTTCCTGCCTGGTTCGGCTGAATCCACTCGCGCAGACCAGTACCACCGCCAGTTCATTCCCAATCCCTCCGTGCCTGGCCTGTTTGTGGTGGGTGGGATTGAAACCGATGCGGACATCGCGGTGGTCCGAGAGTTTGCCGATGCCGTGGCCGCTGCCCCAATTCCCGAAGACCCCGATGGCCGCACGGTCGGTAACGTCTTGGCGGGCCCACCAGTGGTGGTGCCCTCGGGTGACGGTAAAGCCGTGCTGGTCAACTTCCTCATCCCCTCGGACGTGTACGGCGCTCAAGCAGGCGAGGGCACCGTGGGCGCGTTGATCGCTGACGTGATTAAGGACACGTGGGCCGAGCAAGAGACCGGACTGGACGGCTACTTGACCGGCGCAGTGGGCTTTGTCTCTGACTTGGTGGCGGCCTTCGCCGGTATTGATGGCGTGCTGCTGATCGTGGCGCTCACAGTGGTGCTCATCATCTTGCTCGTGGTGTACCGCAGCCCGGTGTTGCCTCTGTTGGTGCTAGCCACGTCCATGATTGCACTCACCGCAGCCATCGTCGTGGTCTATGAACTCGCCAAGAACGACATCATCACCTTGAACGGTCAAGCCCAAGGAATCATGTTCATCCTGGTAGTGGGTGCCACCACCGACTATTCCTTGCTCTTGGTGGCGCGTTACCGGGAAGAGCTACGCCTTAACGAATCCCCTTACACCGCGATACGGCGCGCGTGGCGCCGCTCTCTGGAGCCAATCGCGGCATCGGCGGGCACGGTGGTTGCGGGACTGATGGTGCTCTTACTTTCTGACTTGAAATCGTTGCAGTCGTTGGGCCCTGCCGGCGCGCTAGGCATTGTGGCCTCATTGCTTGCTGCTCTCACTCTGTTGCCCGCACTGTTGCTCATTGGTGGAGAGAAGGCCCGAGTGGTGTTTTGGCCACGCAAGCCGCAGTGGCGCGGGGCAGTCGCCAAACGCGAGGAGGACTCGCTTGACGCGGTGGAACAGCGAGCGGGTGCATGGGGCAAGGTCTCCCGTGTGGTGGGTGCACGTCCCCGGGTGACGTGGATCGCTGCAACTGCCTTGCTTGTGGGTCTCACGGCGCTCTTGCCGATGCTGCACATTGGCGGCCTGGGCGACAGAGATTACTTCTTGACTGCGGTGGACTCAGAGCGTGGCTATGACCTACTGGAGAAGCACTTTGCGGCCGGGGCATCGTCGCCTATCCGGATCATCGTGCCCGAGAAGGACCTTGACCGGACGGTTCAAGAGGTACGACGGGTTGCTGGCGTGTTTGATGCGTACGCACTGACCGAGTCGATGGTGGCTGGCGGTGCTCCCAGCATGTCCGGAGAGCCAGCACTGGTGGTGAGTGGGCGCGTGGAGGTCTTGGGAATCACTCAGGTTCCAGCATCGTCCGCGGAGGCCTCGGACATCGTGGAAGACGTGCGCAGGGTGGTGCACCAGGTCTCGCCTAGCGGTCTTGTGGGAGGGCAAGCGGCCGAGGCGCTCGACACCCGCATCACCACGGAACGCGACGCAAAGCTTGTGATCCCCATCGTTCTCGCAGTGATTCTGCTAGTGCTCACGTTGCTGTTGCGCGCAGTGGTGGTGCCCGTGCTCATCATGGCGGCAAACATCTTGTCCTTCGCTGCGGCATTGGGCCTGTCTGCGTTCGTCTTTGAGTCGATCTTTGGCTTCCCCGGGGTGGACGCAGGGACCGTGCTGTTGGCGTTTGTGTTCCTGGTGGCATTGGGCGTGGATTACTCCATCTTCCTCACGTCGCGCGCGCGTGAGGAGTCCCTTGCGCACGGCACGCCTGTGGGGGTGAGAAGAGCGCTAGCTGTCACGGGTGGGGTCATCACCTCCGCGGGAATTGTGCTCGCCGCTACCTTTGCGGCGCTTGGTGTGATCCCGTTGATCTTCCTCGCCCAGATTGCGTTCATTGTGGCCGTGGGCGTGCTCATTGACACATTCATTGTGCGCTCACTTCTTGTGCCAGGACTCATGATCGACATGGGGAAGAAGGTCTGGGCGCCGTGGCAGGGATCGTTCAAGAACTGACTCTGCACTATTGGGCCTGTGGATAACGGCCACTAGGGGCACGGGTTCTGGCAAGGTCCATATGTGACCTCACTTGCTCAAGCCGATGCCCTGGGTGTGGATTGCCTGGAGCGGCAAGTTGGCATCGGGCCTGGAGCCATGGAGGCGGCACTGCGCAGGGCGGCTGCGCTCGCGGACGTAGTGCACCCTGGAGTGCTCAAGCCGCTTGAAGTTCGCCAAGATGCCAATGGCGCGGTCATTGCAGTCATGCCGCGACTCGATGGCCACAGCCTCGCGGCGGTGTTGCAGGCGCGAGGAACCTTGCGTGCGGGGGAGTGCGTCACCGTGGGGGTGGGGGCGGCACTCGCGCTTGCGGCCATGCACCGTGCCGGCCTCGCTCACGGAGACATCTCGCCAGCAAACCTCATGGTCAATCCCTCCTTGGTGTCGGTGGTGGACACCATGGCAGGAGCGATGGACGCGGAACTGGGCACTCAAGGTTACGCGGCACCCGAGCGGGTCCACGGCGCTACTGCACCCGCCGATGTTTACTCCTTGGGCAAAGTGCTTGCCGAGGCGGTCCGTGATGAAGACAAAGATGTCATCGACGCTTGGGTGGCTCCCATGCTCGCCTCGGACCCGAGTACCCGTCCCTCTGCCGCTATGGTCGCGCGCGCACTTCAGGCGTGCACCCCAGCGCTTACGGTCCACATGCCAGCACTAGGCGTGGCGGAGACCATGCGGGCGCATGCACTGTCCACAGCACTGGCCACTACCCGCAAGCCTGAGGCGCGCTGGTGGCGGGTCCGCAACGCTTTGGTGCGCTGGGGCACGGTGGCGGGTGCGCTCACCGTAGGTGCCACGCTCGCTATGGCGGTGGGGCCAGCGGTATGGAATGCGATGAACCCTCCTGCTCAACCGGGCTTCGACCCGCCAATGCCCGTGCCAGCCTCGGCCGCAGTAGCAGCACCAGTGGCCGCAGCGGCGGTGACCGAGGCCCGATTCGCTGCACTCGCCGCGGCAGACGCCCAGGCGTTGCTTGCGACCACGGTGGAAGGCTCCCCGGCGCGCGAGAGCATTCAACCCCTTGCCGACTCCCTAGCCACTGGAGCCATGAGGGCGGACTCAGTAGCTGTCACGGTGGACGAGGTAGAGGTGGTGTCGAGTCAAGGTAGGCGCGCCTCCGCGATAGTGACCTACACCGTCTCGCCGCACACCGTGACCATGGAGGGCGTGGTCACGGCGTACGACGCCTACACGCAGAGAGTGGAACTCGACTTGTTGTGGAGCGCGGCGGGCTGGCAAGTAGAGCGGGCTCGACTCAGCGAGCCTTGATGCCCGCTGCGACGGCACGCGCGGCATCGTCAATGGTGGGGTGATTCCACGTGAACCCCAGCGAGTTCAGTACCCCAGGCACACCAGCCTGCGACGTGAGCAAGTCCACCACCGCAGGGCCGATGGCAATCTTGAGGGCCCAGGCAGGGACCGGTATCCCACGACGCTTGCCAAAGGCGCGGGCCACCGCCGCGAAGAGGTCGCGGTCCTTGACGGGTTGGGGCGCAATGACGTTGGCGGGTCCGTGATGATCGGAGTCGATGAGGAATCTCAGCGCTCGCACGGTGTCCTCGAGTGCGATCCACGAATGCAAGGTGTCTCCAGGACCAAGGCCTCCCAGCAGTCCACGGCGCGTAAGTGGGATCATGCGCTCTGCGAACCCGCCATGGTGGCTGAGCACCAAGCCGGTGCGGCTGTACGCGACCCGTACCCCGGCATCGGCGGCGGGCTTGGCGGCGGCCTCCCACTTGGTGACGATGTCCGCGAGGAAGGTGTTCCCAGGCGCCTTGTCCTCGGTGAGCGGTTCCTGGCCCCGGTCGCCGTAGTAGCCCATGGCGGAGCCCTGAATGAGCACACCAGAGCCCTTCTTGGCTAACGCACGCGCGATGAGTCCGGTGGAGTCCAGTCGAGACTTGAGGACTTCCTTCTTGTAGGAGTCAGTGAGCCGTTTGGCGCCGATGGACGCGCCTGCGAGGTTCACGACTACGTCGGCAGCCTGGACCGCTGACTCGTCTATCAACCCTTGAGCGGGGTCCCATTGCGACTCGTCATCGTTGCGTGCTGGCCTTCGCACCAACGCCACCACCCGGTGACCGTCGGCGCGTAAGGATGCAGTCAGCGCCGTGCCGATGAGTCCAGAGGCACCAGCGATGACTACATGCATTTACATGCCCAGTTGAGACTCGAAGGCGCCGGCTTCAATACGTGCCTTGACGCTCTGCAAGAAGCGAGCGGCATCGGCGCCATCGATAAGACGGTGGTCGTAACTGAGCGGCAAGAAGCACATGGGACGTACCGAGATGACGTCCTCACCGTTGGGTCCACGCACCACCACGGCGCGCTTGACGATGGCACACGTGGCCAAGATTCCTGCCTGGGGCGCAGGGACCACAGGGGTGTCGAACAACGTGCCAAGCGAACCGGTGTTGGTCACCGAGAATGTGCCGCCCGAAATCTCGTCGGCGGTGAGTCCGCCGGTGCGAGCACGGTTGGCGAGGTCCGCGATGCCGCGAGCGTGATCCGCTAGCGACTTGGTTTCCGCGTTGTGCAACGTGGGGAGCATGAGGCCCTTCTCGGTGTCCACTGCGAGCGACAGGTTCACCGAAGGGTGATAGACGATGCTTCCGTCCACGATTGATGCGTTGATGTTCGCATGCTCCACCAGCGCCTCGGCAACGGCCACCGTGAAGAACGGCAGGAACGAAAGCTTGACTCCCTCGCGGGCTTCAAAGTCATCCTTGGCCTTGTTGCGCAAGTTCCAGATCTTGGAGCAGTCCACCTCCACCACGGAGGTCAGTTGCGCCATCCCGTGCAGGGATTCCATCATCCGATCCGCGATCACGGTGCGAATACGCGTCATCTTCACCGTTTGGCCGCGCAGGGGTGAAGGCGTAGGTGCGGCCGCAGGTGCGCTGGGCGCAGCGGTCGGTGCTCCGCCACCTTGGTTGGCGGCGGCGGGGGCTGCAGCCAAGATGTCTTCCTTGCGGATGCGACCGCCCACACCGGTGCCGGTTACTGCGGCAAGGTCCACTCCGCGATCCGCGGCGAGTTTGCGCACAATGGGCGTCACGTAGCCACTTGCTCCGCCGGCCGATGCGTTGGTGGAGGAAGGTGCCGGTGCTGCAGCGGGTGCCGCTGTCGGTGCCGGGGCAGGTGCCGGGGCAGGGGCGGGAGCGGGTGCCGCGGCAGGCTCCTCTTGCTGAGCCACTGCCGCCGCTTCGCCAGCGGGCGAGGTAGCCGGCTCTCCCAAGGGAGCGTTGGGTTGTGCGGCAACCGGAGCGGGCACTGACTCGGCGGGGGCCGGGGCAGCGGGAGCCGGGGCAGGGGCTGCGGCACCGGCAGACGAGCCGATGCGTGCGAGCACTCCGCCTACCTCAACGGTCGCGTCTTCCGCGGCCACGATTTCTACCACCGTGCCAGCAACGGGCGAGGGGATTTCCGTGTCGACCTTGTCCGTGGAGATTTCCACCAGAGCTTCATCAACGGCGACCGAGTCGCCCACCTTCTTGAGCCAGCGAGTGACGGTGCCCTCAGTGACGGATTCCCCGAGAGCGGGCAGCGTGACGTCCGTGGTGTCTCCGCCAGCGGCAGGAGCGGCAGCTAGCTGAGGTGCGGCAGCGGGCTCAGGAGCGGCTTCAGCAGCAGGTGCCTCAGCAACCGGAGCAGCGGGTGCCTCAGCAACCGGAGCAGCGGGTGCCTCGGCAACCGGGGCCGGAGCCGCAGGCGCCTCGGCAGGTGCCTCAGTAGCAGGCGCCGGGGCCGCCGCAGCCGGAGCCGCGGGTGCCTCAGCAGCCGGAGCCGCCCCAGCGTCGGCGTCAGACCCGATGCGTGCGAGCACGCCGCCCACCTCAATAGTGGCGTCTTCGGCGGCGAGGATCTCCAGCAAGGTGCCAGCGACGGGGGAGGGGATCTCGGTGTCGACTTTGTCGGTGGAGATCTCCACTAGGGGCTCATCAATGGCGACGGTGTCGCCCACTTTCTTGAGCCAGCGGGTAACGGTGCCCTCGGTGACGGATTCGCCGAGCGCTGGAAGGGTGACGTCGGTGCTCATGTGAAAGGTGCCTCCGGCTCAGTCGTGCGCGTGAAGTGGCTTGCCAGCGAGCGCAAGGTGCGCCTCGCCAAGCGCCTCGTTCTGGGTGGGGTGTGCGTGAATGAGCGGCGCCACGTCCTCGGGGTGCGCCTCCCAGTTAACAATGAGTTGGGCCTCGCCAATTTGCTCGCCGATGCGCGCGCCAATCATGTGCACGCCCACAACGGGCCCGTCCTTGACGCGGACCAACTTGATCATGCCTTGAGTGCCAAGGATCTGACTCTTGCCGTTGCCACCCAGGTTGTATTCCAGGGCCACCACAGCGTCGGCGCCGTATTGCTCCTTGGCCTTGGCCTCGGTGATACCTACTGACGCAAGTTCGGGGTCGCAATAGGTGACCCTTGGGATGTTGGATTCGACGATGGGCTGCGGGTTGAGGCCGGCGATTTGCTCGGCCACAAAAATGCCTTGCTGGAACCCGCGGTGAGCAAGTTGCAGACCCGGCACGATGTCGCCCACGGCATAGATGTTGGCTACACCTGTGTGGAGGCGCTCGTCGGTGAGGACAAAGCCACGGTCCACGCGGAGCCCCTGCTCCTCGAAGCCCAAGCCCGCGGTGCGCGGACCACGGCCCACAGCCACCAGCAACAGGTCCGCCTCAAAGGTCTTGCCGTCTTCAAGAGTGACCGTCACGCCGTTCTCGTTTTGAGTGACGCCTTGGAAGCGCACTCCCAGGCTGAAGTCGATGCCACGCTTGCGGAATGCGCGCTCGAGACCCTTGGACAAGGCCTCGTCCTCATTGGGCGCCAAGTGGGGCAGTGCCTCAATGATGGTCACCTTGGCGCCAAACGAAGTCCACACGGAGGCGAACTCCACACCGATCACGCCGCCGCCCAGCACAATCGCGCTCTGAGGCACATAGTCGAGTTCAAGCGCCTGGTCGGAGGTCATCACGCGGCCACCGATCTCCAAGCCAGGCAGCGAGCGGGCGTACGAGCCGGTACCCAACACAATGTTCTTGCCCGTGTAGCGCTCGCCGCGCACCTCAATGGCATCGGGACCTACAAGCTTGCCGTGCCCTTCAATGACAGTGACCTTGCGCGACTTCACCAACCCTTGAAGGCCCTTGTACAAGCGGTCAATAACGCCTTGCTTGTAAGCGTTGACGCCCGCCATGTCGACACCGTCGAACGTGGTCTTCACGCCAATCTCAGGGCCGTGCTTGGCTTCCTCGGCTACTTCAGCAGCGTGGAGAAGGGCCTTGGTGGGAATGCAACCGTTGTGGAGACACGTGCCTCCTACTTTGGATTCTTCAATAAGTCCAACGGTCATGCCCAGTTGGGAAGCGCGTAGCGCGGCGGCGTATCCGCCGGAGCCTCCGCCAAGAATGAGGACATCAAACGAGCGCGTGGTGGTCTCGGTCACGAGGTGGATTCTCCTTGTAAGGAAGTGGGTATAACCCATCTTGCCATTACGAAGGTCCCGTGCGAACCGCAACGCGAGACTACGCTGGGCCTATGGCTTTTCTCGGACGCTTGTTTGGCTCATCAAAGCGCAACGCTCCCAGCCCTGCGGCATCTCCGCGCGAGGCTCAAGCGGAGACCATGAAGCACTTTCGCGACTTTGTAGCCCGCAACGATGGATGCGAGGCGTTCATTGAGCCCGCCACTCGTGTCACTCAAACCACTTTGGTTGTAGTGGCGGGCACGGGGGAATGGACCAGGCGCAAGGTGCCCGATGCCGCAACTGCCCAGAAAGTTGCCAAGGATTTAGGGTTGCCGGTCTTTGACGTTAACCTCTCCGGCTACCCGTCCCGCATGCGCGAGTGGAACCAAAAGCAGCAGAAGGACCGCAAGAACTCCGGCAACGCCTAGCGCTCGGCCAGGGTGCTAGACGCCCGCCCTGCGCTCCAACAGTTCAAACAACGTGCGCACGGCCACGCCCGTGCCTCCGGGCACGATGTAGCCATACGGCCCGCCCTCGTTGAATGCTGGCCGAGCAATGTCCAAGTGCGCCCACGGTGACTCGCCCACGAATTGCTTGAGGAAGAGTCCGGCCGTGAGCATGCCTCCGCCATTGGGGTCACCCATGTTCTGCAGGTCCGCCACTTTGGAGTTCATGGGTTCACGCAAGTGCTCGGGCAGGGGCATGGGCCACATCGCTTCCCCGGCTGCTTCGGCCGCCGCTATCACCTCAGCCCTGGCATCGTCCGTGCCCATCACCGCCGATGTTTGGGTGCCAAGCGCCACGCCTTGCGCTCCCGTGAGGGTCGCGACATCGATGATCACCGCCGGGTTTTCCTCCAGTGCTTTGGCGAGACCGTCGGCCAGTACTAGACGACCTTCGGCGTCAGTGTTGAGAACCTCGACCGTGGTGCCGTTGTAGGTGCGGATCACGTCAGAGGGCCGTTGAGCCGTGGCGGAGGGCATGTTCTCGGCCAAGCACAGCCACCCCACCACCGAAATGGGAAGGTTGGCGCGCGCCGCCGCGATCACCGTGTGAAGAACCGCTGCCGCTCCTGCCATGTCTGACTTCATGGTCTCCATGGACTTGGGCGGCTTCAACGAGATGCCACCCGTGTCAAAAGTGATGCCCTTGCCCACGAGAGCCACGGTTTGCGTGGCCTCAGCGCTTTCCCACGCCACGCGCACTAGGCGCGGCAAGCGCGAGGAACCCATGCCCACGGCCAAGATGCCACCAAAGCCCTGTTGCGCGAGCTGTTCCGGCTCCCACACCTGCACTGAACAACCCACCTGACTCGCGAAACCTTGAGCGGCCTCAGCAAAGGACGCCGGATACAAGTCCAGGGGAGGAGTGTTTACTAAGTCGCGTACTCCGGCCACTGCGGCGGTCAAGACTTTGGCGCGCTCGACAGCGGCATCTGACGCGCCCGCGATCAACCAGTCGGAGCCCTGGTTGCCGGGTGCGGCGGACTCGCCCGTGTCACTGCCAGCCTCCGCGGCATCGTCTGCTTCGGACTTGTAATCCGTGAAGGTGTACGCACCCAAGAGTGCACCCTCCGCGATAGCACTGAACTCGCGGTCGGTAGATGCAGGCAAGGCCACCACCACGGACGCGGGCTTCTTGCCGCACGCCCTCGCGGCAGCCCCAGCCGCAAACCGCAAGTCAGCCTCGGAACCCTTGCCAATTCCCACCAGCACTACGCGCTTGAATGGCGCATCCTCACCCAACACGGATCCAGGCAACACGGTTGTCTTGCCCAGCTTTCCCGAGGCGTCAAGCGAAGCCGCCGGGCCCACTAGGTGCGCAAGCATCGAGCCGGGCAGTTGCGGGTGCGACAAAGGCACGCCAGCGCCATCAACTGCAAGCACCACGGCGTCGGCCAAAAGAGAAGGGAGAGATTCAAAAGTCCCGGTTACGGAGGTCATAACCCGAGCCTAGCCCCGAGTAGTTTGGGACCTGTGTACGGCCTCGTCTTCAAGCACATCATTTTGCGCATGACCCCCGAGCATGCTCACACCTTCTCTGTGAAGGCGTTTGGCGTGGCGTGGCCGCTCTTGCGGATCGCCGCTGCACTGCGCATCATCCCGCGTGTGCCTGCCAGTGCTGGCGTCGACGCTCTGGGCATTCACTTCTCGGGGCCGCTAGGCCTGGCCGCAGGCATGGACAAGAACGCCACCGCGGTGCGCGGGCTCGCCGCAACGGGCTTTTCGCACGTGGAGATCGGCACCGTGACGGCGCAAGGCCAACCAGGCAACGAGCAGCCGCGTTCGTGGCGGGAGTTGGACATCAAAGGCTTGCGCAATCGCATGGGCTTCAACAATGAAGGCGCCGATGCCGTGGCCAGGCGGCTCTCTCGCTTGCGGTCCCGCCGTAGCGGCAAGGACCTTGTGGTGGGCGTCAATATAGGCAAGACGAAGGTGACTGCGGCCGAGGACGCTCCGCTCGACTACGCGTACTCGGCCCGGGCACTCGCGCCGTACGCGGACTACCTCGTGGTCAACGTGTCCTCACCCAACACTCCAGGCTTGCGCGACCTCCAATCCGTGGAGTCCTTGCGACCCATCTTGGAACACGTGCGCCGCGCCGCAGACGAAGGTAGCCCTGAGCGTCGTGTGCCGTTACTGGTAAAGATCGCACCCGACCTTGCGGAC
>JAEYYZ010000026.1 GCA_023428185.1 Actinomycetes bacterium | reverse complement strand
CCACAATTTCCCATCCAAACCTATGAATGTCGTGGTGACACCTGGTACACAACATGACGCCGTTGGAGAGGTCCGTGCCGCCGCGTTTGTCCCACCAACGGATGTGATGCGCCTCGCAATGTTCAGGCGGCGCGTGGCATTTGGCACAACCGCCATCTCGCTCGAGCATGGCGAGCCGTTGCGCCTTGGAGAACAGGCGTTGGGTGCGGCCAAGGTCAAGAACCTCGCTGTCACCGCCTAGCACTTCTGGCACGATTCCCGCGTCGCCAGCGAGCCGCCGCAAAGCACCCACTGACACCGGGGTGGCCACACCGTCCACTGCACCAAGGCCCTCACCCGCATCAAGGTCACGCTTGTTCATGCGCACCACGATGGTGGTCCGCACGCCCGACGCCTCGGTCTCGCGGCATCCCAGGGCATGGCGGCACAATTCGAACAGTGCATCGGCCCGCATTTGGCCCACGGTGCGTTGATCGGGATGCAGCGGGTCTTGATCGCGCCTCTTCCGGAACTGCTGAGTCACCATCTGCTCGATCACGGTCCGAAAAGGGGCAGCGGTGACTGCGTCGAGTCGCCCCTGCAGAGTGACCATGCCGGTGTGGTCTTCTTTCCAGGCGATGAAGCGTTCGGCATGTTGCCGCTTTTCGCGTTCCTCATGCCCCGGCAAGTCCGCACGCGCTACCGCTCTGGCCACCAATCCACGCACCTCGTGTGCCGCACGCGACTTGGCCTTGTCCACGAGCTTGCGCTCAATCTGATGAAGAGTTGTGCTCGCGACGCGGTCGGCTAGCTGTTCGAGGCCGCCCATGATGATCGCCGTAGCGTCGACCGACAACTCGCCTGCCAGCGAGGCCTCCGCCACCGCGGGGTACCGGTGTGCGCTGTGCGTCGCGGGCCCGCCTGCGACATCGTCCGCATACGGCAATAGCGCCCGCCCTGCTTCAATCGCTCGGCGTGCTTGCGCCTTGGAGCCGCCGGTGACCGTCGCGACCATGGCCGGTGCGCTGCCGAAGCCTTGGCGCCGCGCGAGTCCGCCGCCCACAAGGTCGGGAGCAGAGCGTTGCGCGATCTCACCAGCAAATCGAGCCAACAGCGTGTCAGTCAGGCGACCCAGTTGGGCGACTGCCGCATGTGCATCCATGAGTTGGCGTTGATCCATATCCCCGATGTCGCGGCGCACCAAGTCGCCCACGAGCTGCGTAGCCCGCGTGACGTCGGCCGGATCAAACGGCGCCGCTGTGTGCATACAGCAAGTCAAGCAGGAGGGTCTGACATTGAGACGAGTTATGCACTCGCCCGAGCATTGAGTTGCGCGATCGCCGCCCGAGCCATCGCCTCAGCGTCGTCGGCTCCGAGTAACCTCTCAAACTGCTGGTACGCGAGCACGGTTCCCCAGAACTCGTACGCGTACTGGCGCGTGTCCAGGTCCTCGCGAAAGTCACCCACTTCGATCGCGTACGTCGCACTGCGCGCTATCGCGTCGACCATCTGATTGATGTAGCTCACGAGCAGGTCCCGCGTGGGCCCTGGCTTATCGTCGAACTCCGCCGCGGCGACAATGAACGGGCAGCCTCCGGGCAGCTCGTCGCGCTCCCAATGGATCCAGCGCGTGAGCAACGTGTCAAGCCGCGCCAACCCCCGAGGTTGCGAAAACGCAGGTGACACCACCACCGCTTTGAAGCTATCGGCGGCGTAGTCGAGAGCCGCGCATTGGAGCGCCTCTTTGGAATCGAAGTGGGCGTACAGCCCGCTCTTTGACATTCCAACTTTGGAGGCCAGCACGCCAATGGTGAGGCCCTCGAAACCCACTTCGCTGGCCAGGCGCAGCGCCTCGATCAAGATTGCGGCCCGCGTCGTTTCACCCTGGCGCCGAGCAGCACCCGCCACGTCAGGATCCTGAACTGTGCGTTGAGGCCTTGGCATTAGTCCCGTCCGTAATCGAGTTGCGCCTGGATGTCTTCCGCGGTGAGTTCAAGATCCGCATCGGTCATGGGTGCTCCCCACATCGTATTGAGTCGCCATCGCGCGCGTGCGCGCCACCCTCGCGGTGTCACCGAAGACGCGTCTACGGCCGATGCCGGGGCAGCCGGGCGCGGCACGCGCGCCGAGCGTCGTGCATCGTTCGCAGCAGTCCCGAGTCGCAGGTCACTTGCTTCGCTAGTCATCAACGCCTCCTCTGGGGCATGCGCCCGTTCGCGTTCCCACGGCTTCACAATAGCACGACCGTTCGTTCTTATTCGGGCCGGCGATAGCACCAAGCGCCTCCACCCCACTCGGCCGTAGAGTGGCGCCATGCCAGCGGAATCCGTCACCCGGCTTGCCACCCCTGCCGATGCTCCCCGCGCCGCCCAGCTCCTCTTCGACTTCAACACTGAGTTCGACACCCCCACCCCGGAGCCGGCCGTTATCGCCAAACGCCTATCGCACCTACTCGCCGCCGGCACGACGCTGGCGATCCTTGGCTACGACGCTGGCCCCAGCGTCAGCGCGGTAGGAATTGGCCTGGTAACGCTGCGCACCAACGTGTGGCACGACGGGCCGGTGGCGCTACTCGACGAGCTCTACGTGGCCCCACACCACCGCGGGCAGGGAATCGGTTCGGCAATGATCGCTGCCCTTCTTGAGCGAGCCGCCGCGGACGCCTGGAGCCTGCTCGAGGTCAACGTCGACGAATTCGACACCGATGCCCGGCGCTTCTATGAACGACACGGCTTTGCCAACACGGAAACGGGTTCCTCCGAGCGCGCGCTGTACTACTGGCGCGACCTGGCGACGACAACGAGCAGTTAAGCGTTGACCACCAAGAAGGGATGGATCCATGACTCAGCGCACCGCCTCGACCACGTCTCGGCTCACTCTCGTTGCACTCACCGCCACCATCGCGTCTGCCCTGAGCGCGTGCGCCGCGGCCGCACCGGCACCCGGCCCTACAAGCCAGCCGCCAGCGTCGGACGTGCCGGTGGGCTCCGTCACGGCGAACGACGCCTCTGCCGAACCCATCGCGTCGCCAGAGCCAGTGATCCCTGTGCCCGCTCAATTGCAATTCACAGCTACCACCGTGGTGAGCGGAGAAGCCTTCGACGGCACGGAGCTTGCAGGCCGCAACACAGTGTTGTGGTTCTGGGCACCGTGGTGCCCGGTCTGCCAGGCCGAATCCAGCACTGTGGTGGAAGCCCTGGCCGAACTCCCCGACGGCGTCGAGTTGATAGGAGTCGCGGGCCAGTCCGACGTCGCGTCCATGCAGGGGTTTGTCGACAAGTATGGAGTGGGCGGGTTTGAACACGTCGCGGATGTCGACGGTGCAGTGTGGTCGGGCTTTGGGGTGACCTATCAGCCCGCGTTTGC
>JAEYYZ010000022.1 GCA_023428185.1 Actinomycetes bacterium | reverse complement strand
ACTCTCGTGAAGGGCGATGTCGCAGACGCGGACCTCGTGGACGACCTCGTTGCCGCACATGACGTGGTGGTGCACTTTGCCGCAGAGAGCCACAATGACAACTCCCTTCACGATCCGTGGCCCTTTGTGCAGACCAACGTCATTGGCACCTACCAGTTGCTGGAGGCCGTGAGGCGCCACGGCAAGCGGTTGCACCACATTTCCACCGACGAGGTCTACGGTGACCTAGAGCTTGACGACCCCGCCAAGTTCACCGCCGAGACGCCCTACAACCCGTCGTCGCCGTACTCCTCAACCAAAGCAGCATCGGACCTCATGGTGCGCGCGTGGGTGCGAAGCTTCCAGATTGAAGCCACCATCTCGAATTGCTCCAACAATTACGGCCCCGCTCAGCACGTTGAGAAGTTCATCCCCCGCCAGATCACCAATATCTTGGAAGGCCAGCGTCCCAAGCTCTACGGGGCCGGTCTGAATGTGCGCGACTGGATCCATGTAGACGACCACAACCGCGCGGTGTGGACCATCATCGATAAGGGCCAATCCGGCGAGACCTACCTCATTGGCGCTGACGGCGAACTCAACAACAAGACCGTCATCGAGATGATTCTCGAGCAAATGGGTCAACCTCGAGATGCGTACGACCATGTCAGCGACCGGCCTGGGCACGATCTCCGCTACGCGATTGACTCCACCAAGCTCCGCGATGAGTTGGGTTGGGAGCCTGTGTTCACTTCGTTCGCGGACGGACTTGCGGACACTATCGCGTGGTACCGCGAGAACGAGGCATGGTGGCGGCTCAAGAAACAAGAGACCGAACTGAAGTACAAATCGCTCGGCCGCTAATCCTTGCGTCAGCGCCCCGCCACGGACCGCAAGAGTTCTCGGTAAGCGGCAGCCACCGCGTCAACGTCATACGACTTTGCCCGTTTTGAGGCAGCTTTCCCCAGCCGCGCCCTCACGTCGGCGTCGGATATCAGCGCGCTGATTGCGGAACGCAGTGCGCTGATGTCCCCGTGGGGGACTACCAGGCCGGAGACTTCGTGTTCGACGGCTTCGTCGAGACCAGGCAGGTTTGAGACGATCACCGCACAGCCCGACGCCATGGCCTCCAGCAGAGCCACAGGTAGCCCGTCTTGGTCTCCACTGGCGGCACGCACTGAAGGGAAGATCGCTACGTCGGCCTCGGAGTCGGCTTGCGCAAGCGCCTCTTGGCCAAGTTGGCCGGCAAAGACAATGGGCAGACCGTGTGCGGCCTGCTCCAACTCGTGACGCAACGGCCCGTCGCCCACGATGGTCAGCTTCCAGTCGCGTGAGTCCAAACCACGCAAGGCCTCGATGAGGAGCCCAAAACCCTTCTTTTCTACCAACCGTCCCACTGCAAGCAACGCAACGGGGGCGTCCCTGCCGGCGTAGCTGCGGCTTGCTGCTGCATCGGCAAATCGGGTCACGCGCGCGCCCATAGGTTTCACTGATACCGCGTCAGCCGTGGCACCCAACCCTATGACGATGTCTCGCATATCGCTGTTCATCACTGTCACCGCGCCTGCTCGGGTCACCACAGCGCGCTTGATGGCCCGCCATGGGGCGCCTTTGAGCGCATACAGGTCGCCACCGAGTGTGGTTACCACGGTGGGAATCCGCGGCGCCGCGCACCTGGCCACCCAACCCTGAGGAATGATCCAGTGCGCATGAATGACGTGGGGTTGGAACTCCTTCACCGCGCGCCGCACCGTAAAGAATTGTGCAATCAACAGCGGAGGCACCTGCAAGAGCCGTGATTTGCGCCGCCTCACGTTCTCCAGCAAAGCTCCGTGCGCAACGTCTTCCCACCGGCGGGGAAAGAAGCGGTAGCGGAAAACCTCGATTCCCTCGGCGCTCTCGCGGGGAAGTCCTCCAGGTACCGCAGGTACAACCACGCGCACGAGCGATCCGTCCCCCGCTACTCCCACCGCCAAGTCGCGCACAAAGGATGGCGTGCCATCACCCACAGTCGCAGGGTACGTAGAGGCCAGCACCAGTACTCGGAGGGGCTCGTGTGGCGAGGCCATAGGCTGTCCTTCGTGAAGTGTGACTGTGGGGCGGCACCCAGTGTATGAGGTAGCGGTAGTGGGCTACCGGGGCTTTCTCGGTTCCGCTATCTCCCGCGCTTTCAGTGGACACGGAGCAGGAGTGCTCGGGTACGCCGCTGATTCGCCGATCGTCTCCGATGGCGTCCTTGCACAAGGAGTGGACGCGGTGTCCACAGTGGTGTGGGCTGCAGCTCGCGTGAACCCTCGGCTCGCGGTGGAACGGCCTGACCTTGCCGATGCCGACGTTGCCGAGTTCGCCGAGTTTGTAGCACTGGCATCGGCCCTGGAACGCCCGCCTCGGGTGATTCTCATCTCCTCCGGTGGCACCGTGTATGGCGGCGACGCTTCCCCGCCTTTTGTTGAATCCTCGCCGCTGTCGCCAGTCAACGCCTATGGAGAGGTGAAGGCGCGTCAAGAGCGGGTTCTCTCGGATTCCGCACTCCACGGAACGGCCCTCAGGGTGGCGAATGCATACGGTCCCGGCCAGCGCCCAGCCCCAGGGCAGGCGGTGCTCGCTCATTGGATGACGGCTGTGATGGAGCATCGTTCGGTGGCGCTGTTGGGCAACCCTGATGCGACGCGGGACTACGTGTACATAGACGACATCGCGGCGGCTGTCTACGCGGCGCACGTGGCGCAAACGCCACTGCCACCTGCGGTGAACGTGGGATCCGGAGTGGCCACTACTCTTGAACAACTCCTCGACTCCCTGCGGCTAGCGGTGGCGCCCCGCACAGTCCACGTGGAGCGGGGCTCAGCTCGGCCCACTGACGCGGACCATTCGGTGTTGGATGTCGCCCTTGCGAAAGACGCGATTGGTTGGACTCCTCAAGTGAACCTCGAAGAGGGCGTGACTCGCATGTGGAAGTGGATGAGCGCGTGAGCACACCTCACGGCATGCGCCCCAGCACTCCCCGCGCGGCGATGGTCCTCGTCGCCAAATGGGCATTCATGGTGATCGCGGTGGTCTTGCTGGCGTGGGCGTTGGCCACGAACTGGGCCGACGTTTCTCTCGCCTTGAGTGGCATTGGTTGGGCGCCGCTTATCTGGGCTTCTGTAGCGGCGAGCGTGGCGCTGGCGTTCAACGCACTGTCTTGGCGGGCCGTGATGCGGGCCGTTGGTCTCAATGCACCCTTGGGCCCCACTGCGTCGGTGTTCTTCATCTCTCAACCTGGCAAGTACGTCCCCGGCGCGGTGTGGCCCGTTCTCGCGCAAGCCGAGTTCGCCAAGCAGTATCACGTGGGCCGAGCGCGGGCTCTCACAGGCTCGATCGTGGCGATGGTGGTGGGCGTGGCAATGGCGGGAGTGGTGGGTGCGCTGGGCCTTGCGCTCGCGGCCCCCGGTTCGCTGCTCACGTATTGGTGGGCCGTGGTGGTGGTAGCGGCACTCGTTGCCCTCATGGCTCCACCCGTCTTGCGCAGGGTGGTTGCGCTCGCGTTCAAGGTGACACGACGCATCGAGGAGCCGGCTGAGATTAGCGCCGCGGCGCTGTTGCAATGCGCCATGTGGTCCGCTCTCAATTGGCTTGCGCTTGGCGTGCACGCATGGATCCTGCTCAAGCCCTTGGCACACGATTCGCCTTCCTTCGCGCTCGCCGCTGGCGCCTTTGCCTTGGCGTGGCTCGTGGGGTTCCTGGTGGTGGTCGCTCCGGCAGGCCTTGGCGCGCGCGAGGCTGCGCTGGTGGTGATGCTTGCCGCAGTGGCCACGCAACCTCAAGCGCTCGCAGTGGCCTTGCTTAGCCGCTTTGCGATGACTATTGCCGATGCCGTGGGTTTGCTCGTAGGCCTCGCCTTGAGGACCGGAAAACGCCCCACTTAATTACGCGCGAGCGGTGCGACGCTTTCTGGCAGCAGCTGGCGCAGGGCTGAAGGCCTCCGCAGCAGGATGCGCAGGCCCGTACTGCAACTCCTTGGTGCGCTCCAGTTGGTCTTCCAAGAGAATGCGATTGGACTTGGCCAAGTCGGACAAGATGCCAATGGCGAGCGATAACGCGCCACCCACCAGCAACGCGCCACCCAGCACCAACGACTGAATGTGATTGCCTTGGTCACCTTGGATGGTCAAGATCATGTAGCGGACGTATGGCGTGAGACCAAGCAGCAGGAACAAGATGGTGATGAGCCGGAACACCGACCACGGCTTGTACATGATGTACGAACGCAAGATTGCCTGACCAGAACGCAGCATGTGCTCGAACATGTTGTTGAACAAGCGTGACTCGCGGGTCTTGGCGTTGGTCTCAATCTCCACAGACGCGATAGCGAGCCGCTTATTGCCCGCCTGGATGATGGTCTCCATGCAGTAGCTGAACTTGGTGACGATGTTCAGCCGGTACAGCGAGTAACGGGAGTAGGCGCGGAAGCCGGACGCAGCATCGGGCAACTGGGTGTTTGCGGCACGGTTCACTACCCACGAGCCAAACCGTTGCATGAGTTTCTTGAAGAACGAGAAATGGGCAATAGTCTGGGTTTGGCGATCCCCGATGACGATGTCGGCACGGCCCTCGAGGATGGGCTTGACGAGGTCTGCGATGCGGCTCTGCGGGTATTGGTTATCGCCGTCCGTGTTCACCACAATGTCCGCGCCGTGCGAGAGCGCGTACTCCACGCCGTCGCGGAACGACCGAGCGAGGCCCATGTTGCGGGTGTGACGCACAAAGTGGGTGACACCTAGCTCCTTGGCCACCTCGATGGTGCGGTCCGTGGAGCCGTCATCGATGATGAGCACTTCAATCTCATCGATGCCTGGGATGGATCGCGGGATGCTCTCCAGCACCAATGGCAGCGTCTGTTCCTCATTGAGGCACGGCACTTGGACAAACAGCTTCACAGGACTCCCTCCGGGACGGACTCCAGCGTAGTTGGCTTCAAGTGCGCCGGAGCGGGGCGAAATCGTATTGTGACCTGGTGCGCTTCGCGCTCCGCGTTAGCGCTGGTTGCGTCGGCTGATGTACTGCCGGGCGATCCCTACCGCCACCGCACACACGATGCCACCTACAGTGCCGCCCACGGCCGCGCCCGCCAATGCGCTATTAGCAAGCGACGGAGCAAACTGGGGACCCAACACCGTCCCGCCCAACAGGCCACCCAGAGCGCCGGCCAAGGCATTCAGTACCGGCCCGCCGTCCACCCACCGGTGAGTGCGCGCCGCGCCACAACCCGTGACCAACCCGAGCGCTGTGGCTAAGAGCAGTTCCACGCGTAACCCCCTCTAAGAGCCGAGCCCTAGATCTTTGCGAATGGAGACATGATCCAGCGCGCGAGTCCCGCGCCAATGCCTGCGGCGGGAGCCAACGCTCCACCCATGCCAATGAAGCCGCCCAGCATCGAACCCACGATGAGCCCCAGGATGGCGAAGGCAATGACATGGATGGACTGATTAGTGATGGACCGCAGTGCAAAGCCCAATCCCCAAGTAAGGGTGGGGCCCAAGATCACAAAGACCAAGAAGATCAGACCAAAGAGCAAGACCGCGCCTTTGAACACCAGTTGAGGTTCGTTGAGCGCATCTAGCCCTGGTCCGGTGATGAGCGTGAGGAAGAAGACGACGGCGGTGATGACTCCCGCGAGAGCGCTACCCAGGAACGTCATCCACGGCGTGAAGCGCACCGTCCACGTGGGACGAAGCCGCCCCTTCTCTGCGTCCCACTGAGCCATGCCTACACCCTACGCGAGGACCCTTCCCATTCGAGCGCGCTTATGGTTGGGTTGTGCTGTTACCCATCTAGCGAAGGAGCTGCCATGAAGTTCGAGATCTACAAGGACAAAGCCGGACAGTTCCGCTTCCGGATTCGTGCCACCAACGGCAACATCTTGGCTTCAAGTGAGGGCTACGCCGCTAAGGCGTCCGCCAAGGCCGCGATTGAGCGCATTAAGTCCGACGCAGCCAAGGCCGACACCGACGACCAGTCGTAACGCGGTCCGACGCGGCGCCTATACGCCACAATGGGCAAGTGACCACCTTTGCCGATCGCCATGTCGGCCCTGACGACGATGCCATCGAGCGCATGCTCGACGTTGTGGGGCAACCTTCTCTAGCCGCCTTGGTCGACGCTGCCGTGCCAGCGTCCATTCGCCAAGACGACATTCTGATGTTGCCTGCGCCGCTCTCGGAAGGCGAGGCGCTCGCCGCACTAGAACGCTTCGCGGCGCGCAACACTCAGGCCATCGAGATGATCGGTCAGGGGTACTTCGATACTGTCACTCCCGCGGTGATCCGCCGCAACATCCTGGAGAACCCCGCGTGGTACACCGCGTATACGCCCTACCAGGCGGAGATTTCTCAAGGTCGACTCGAGGCGCTGCTCAACTTCCAGACCATGGTGGCCGACCTCACAGGACTTCCCATTGCGGGTGCATCGCTCCTTGACGAAGCCACCGCAGTGGGCGAGGCCGTGCTTCTGATGCACAGGGCATCGTCCAAGGGCACGGGTGCCGTGGTGCTTGACGCCGAATGCTGGCCTCAAACCATCGAGGTGGTGCTGGCCCAAGCAGAGGCAGTAGGCATTGACGTGCGCGTCGAGGCTTTGGGCGAGGATTGGCGTGCGGCCGACGACGTGGTGGGCCTGGTCATTCAGCAGCCAGGAAACTCCGGCCTACTGAGGGACGCGGAGCCCTTGGTGCGCGAAGCCCAGTCTGTAGGCGCGCTCGTCACCGTGGCGTGCGACCTGCTGGCGTTGACCATCGTCACCCCTCCGGGAGAACTGGGTGCCGACATCGCGGTGGGATCCGCGCAGCGCTTTGGAGTCCCGCTGTTCTACGGCGGTCCGCACGCGGCGTTCATTGCCGTGAAGGAGGGCCTAGAGCGGCAACTCCCCGGCCGCTTGGTGGGTGTCTCAGTGGATGCCGATGGCCGCCCCGCGTACCGCTTGGCCCTGCAGACCCGTGAGCAACACATTCGCCGCGACAAGGCCACCTCCAACATCTGCACCGCCCAAGCCCTTCTGGCCATCGTCGCTGGTATGTATGCCGTGTACCACGGCCCACAAGGTTTGCGCGAGATCGCCATGAGAGTGCACTCCAGTGCCACCACGCTGTACGACGCGCTTCATGCCTCTGGCGTGGAACTCGTCCACGACGCGTTCTTTGACACTGTGCTTGCCCGCGTGCCGGGAGGCGCTGAGTCCGTGGTGCAGCGCGCCCGGGGAGCGGGCATCAACATTCGCCGCGTGGACAACGACACCGTGGCCATCGCTTGTGATGAGAAGACGGAGCTCGCCACGTTGGACAAGGTGGTAGAGGTGTTCTTGGGCACCAAACGCCACCCCGTCTACTCCACCCCCCGCGTAGCGATCCCGCTGGCGGCGCGCAGGCACTCCGACTACTTGACGCATCCCGTGTTTTCCGCGCACCGCTCCGAGACCGCGCTCATGCGATACATGCGCAAGCTCGCTGACAGGGACTTGGCTTTAGACCGCACCATGATCCCGCTGGGTTCGTGCACCATGAAGCTCAATGCGGCAGTGCAAATGCAAAGCATGTTCACTGCTGGGTTCGCCAACATTCACCCGTTCGCTCCCGCAGAGCAGACGGAGGGGTATCGCGACCTCATCGCTCAACTTGAGGACTGGCTCGCAGAGATCACCGGTTATGCGGCGGTGTCAGTGCAACCCAACTCCGGGTCTCGCGGTGAGTTCGCCGGCCTGCTCGCGATCCGCAATTACCACTTGGCGCAAGGGCAAGGCGAGCGCAATGTGTGCCTGATTCCGGCATCGGCTCATGGAACCAATGCCGCCTCCGCGGTGCTTGCCGGGCTGCGAGTAGTGGTGGTGGCGACGGCTGGTGACGGCGAAGTCGACATGGCGGACCTGCGCGCCAAACTCGCTGAGAATGAAGGCAAGGTTGCGGCCATCATGATCACCTATCCCTCCACGCATGGCGTGTTCGAGGAGCATGTGGGTGAGGTGTGCGCGGCTGTGCACGATGCCGGTGGCCAGGTGTACATCGACGGCGCCAACCTCAACGCACTGGTGGGGCTTGCAAAGCCTGGCCACTTTGGTGGCGACGTGTCGCACTTGAACCTGCACAAGACCTTCTGTATCCCCCACGGCGGAGGTGGACCCGGTGTGGGTCCGGTGGCCGTGGCGGAACACCTGGTGGAGTACTTGCCTTCGTTGCGGCAGTCCATCCAGCGTCCCAAGGACTTGCGCCGCAAGGGCAAAGCGGTAAGCGCGGCTCCGTACGGTTCCGCAGGCATTCTGCCTATCCCGTGGGCGTACATCGCACTCATGGGTGGTGAGGGCTTGCTGCGTGCCACGCAAGTAGCGGTGCTCTCCGCGAACTACATCGCGGCGCGACTGGAGGAGCACTTCCCGGTGTTGTACCGGGGCCCCGGTGGTTTGGTGGCGCACGAATGCATCATCGACATCCGGCCCCTCACCAAGACCACGGACATCACCGCCGAGGACATCGCCAAGCGGCTTATTGACTACGGCTTCCACGCGCCCACCATGTCTTTCCCGGTACCGGGCACGCTCATGATTGAGCCCACCGAGAGCGAAGACCTCGCGGAGATCGATCGCTTCATTGACGCGATGATCGCGATCCGTGGGGAGATCGCTCAGATTGAGCGCGGGGAGATTGCGGCGGAGGATTCTGCCTTGCGTCACGCACCTCACACCGCGGCCATGCTTGCCGGTGATGAGTGGAATCAGAAGTACTCGCGCGAGCAGGCCGCCTTCCCGTTGCCCAGCCTGCGCGCCGACAAGTACTTCCCTCCAGTGCGGCGCATCGACAACGCTCATGGCGACCGCAACCTGGTGTGCGCGTGCCCGCCGCCGGAGGCGTTCGAGTCCTGAGTGTGGTCCGGGTGCGGCGCTACTAGGCTGGCGCTATGCCTCGCTCCCCTTTGCACGACGAACATGTAGCGCTAGGCGCGACCCTCGTTGACTTTGCCGGCTGGGAGATGCCGGTCCGGTACAGCGGTGACGTCGCTGAGCACCACGCCGTGCGCACCGCCGCTGGGTTGTTCGACATCAGCCACATGGGCGAGATTGCGGTGCGAGGCGCCGACGCCGCGTCCGGCCTGGACTTTGCGCTCGCGTCCTCCATGTCGCGAGTGGGCATTGGCAAAGCCAAGTACACGATGCTGTGCACGCCTGAGGGTGGAGTGATTGACGACCTCATCGTTTACAGGCGCGACTGGGACCACTTTGTGGTGGTGGCCAACGCGTCCAACACGGCCGTGGTGCTTGAGACGTTGCGCGACCGCCTGGCGGGTCACCACGCGGTGGTTCAAGACGAGTCTCAGACCGTGGCGCTCATTGCGGTTCAGGGGCCGTTGGCGGAGGGCATCGTGGCGGCGATGTGCGACCGTGGCGCCGAGGACGTGCGCGCCATGGGGTATTACACCTGGTGGAACGTGGTGTTGCGAGGCGACATCCACGCGATGTGCGCGCGCACGGGATACACGGGCGAAGACGGCTTTGAGCTCTTTGTGAACGCCGAGCACGCCGTGGAAGTGTGGCGTTTGGCGCTGGCCCTCGGTGAACCGGTAGGTCTCGTGCCGTGCGGGCTTTCGGCACGTGACACTTTGCGCCTTGAAGCGGGAATGCCGCTGTACGGCCAGGAACTAGGTGTGGATCGCTCGCCGTTTGCGGCAGGTTTGGGACGTGTGGTCCAGTTGGGCGCTGGCAAAGAGATGTTGCCGCCAGGGCCTGACGGAGCCGTGGCGTGGACGGCGGAGGCCGTGGAACGCGGTGACTTTGTGGGCCGCACCTCGCTCGAGGCCGCCCGGGCAGCGCATGACGCTGCTGTAGCGGATCCCGAAAACGCGCCTGAGGACCACCGCGTCTTGGTGGGCCTGGTAAGCGAAGGCAAGCGCGCGGCGCGCCCCGGGTACACCGTCTTTGCCGGTGACGCGGAGATTGGGGTGGTGACATCCGGTGCCCCCTCACCCACGCTAGGCGTGGCCGTCGCTATGGCTTATGTGCACCCGGCATCGGCGGCGCCCGGAACCGTGGTGGACGTGGATGTTCGTGGCCGCCGCGAACAGATGACCGTGACCGCGCTACCGTTCTATCAGCGCTCGTAAACCATCCGTGTGACCCAAGGAGATCGCAGTGAGCAACGCACCTGATGACTTGCAGTACTCAGCAGAACACGAGTGGGTTCGCGGCGATGTCGCGGCCGGTGCCACCGTCACCGTGGGTATCACTGAACACGCCGCCGATGCCCTGGGCGACGTGGTTTACGTGGAGATGCCCCGCGTGGGGGACACGGTGGCGGCTGGCCAGGTGTGCGGTGAACTGGAGTCCTCCAAGGCCGTGAGCGAGTTGTATTCGCCCGTGACCGGCACGGTTCTCTCAGTGAACGAGGCGTTGTCCAACGAGCCCGGCGCCATCAACACAGACCCATATGGCGAAGGCTGGATCTTCACGGTGGAACTCACCGAGGGCGCTCCGAGCTTGCTGGACTCGGCGGCCTACCTCGCGCTCACTGACTGACAGAGGCGATGCGCCGGTGAGCGAGCGCCTAGTAGTCGCGGCTGCGATCACTGATGACCTTGAATCCCCGCGTTTGTTGCTTGCCGCCCGCCGTACCGAACCGCCTGCCCTTGCGGGGCTCTGGGAGTTTCCGGGCGGCAAGGTCGAGGAAGGCGAGACCGAGGTCCAGGCCTTGCACCGTGAAATCCTCGAGGAACTTGGCGTGCACGTCACGTTGGGCGATGAGGTGCCTGGGCCTGATTGGGGTGGGCAGACGTCCGGTGAGGCCGTGCCCGTGTGGGAGTTGCGGCCCGCCGAGGGCACGTCCCCGCGACTGGTGTTGCGGATCTGGTGGGCCCAGGTGCAGCCCGACGTTGACGGAGGTATCCCCGAGCCGTTGCCCCTTGAGGATCACGATGAGTTGCGTTGGCTGGAGCCGGGCAAGTGGCGCGATGTGGCCTGGATTGAGGCGGACAGACGCATTGTTGAGGCGCTGCTGGCCGATGCCGTGTCCCGTGCACGCCGGGCGTGGTGCTAGGCGGGGGTCACCTCAAGCGAAGAGTTTGGCTGCTTGGGCACCGGAGTTCTTGAGCCCGTCCCCGAGTTTGTCGAGTGCGCCGCCTACTGAGGTGAGAATGCGTGCGAGGTCTTCCAGGTTGTCGGCCAGGCCAGCGAGGTCGCCTTTGGCGTTGGCGAGGGTCTTGGAGGTGTCTGCGAGCCTCTGTGCAGGGTCCGAAAGCAGTTTGTCTTTGCCAATGTCGATTCCGGAGACGATGTTGACTCCGGCTACCTTGGTGAACTTGGGCGCGACGTTCGGGATCTCCACTTTGGACAGGAACTCGGCCACGTCGCCAATGAACTCTGCGGCTTCGCCCAACTGGCCGCTCACGTTGGTGAGAGTGGCGGAGCCGTTGGTGAGTGTGCTGGCCGCACCGCCCTTGCCCGCAGTGCCTGCTAGTGACACGGCTGCGTTCTTGGCGTTGTCGCCTGCGTCACCGAGGCCGTCGGCGATCTTCCCGAGCATGGCGGGCGCCGCTTGAACTATCCTGAGCAGCTTCTCCAACTCGTCGCGGTGGTCCATGAAGAACTCGACTACGTCCTTGATGCCTTCCGCGGGCGTGCTGTCAAAGATCTTGCCAATGTCCCCGAGGTCCATGTCTGCTCCTTTGCGCGTGAGTTACCGCCCAAAGTAGCGCCTAGGTAAGTGTGATGGGGGAGGCTTGTGAAACTCGTGGGCGAGCTTCCCCGCAAATGTGGGTGGGAGCTGTTAAGCTCGAACACATGTTCAGCTTCGTGGATCTCTTCGCTGGCGTCGGAGGCTTCCACGCCGCTCTTGGTGCCCTGGGTGGGCATGGCGTTTTCGCTTCCGAGATCGACGAGAACGCTAAGCGAGTGTACGAACGCAACTGGGGGATGGAAGTCGCGGGCGACATCATTCCGCTGACCGAGGGACACATGGCAGTCCCAGCACACGACGTCTTGGCCGCTGGCTTTCCGTGCCAACCGTTCTCCAAGAGCGGGCATCAACGCGGCATGGACGAGACGCGCGGAACCTTGTTCTGGAATATTTGTAGGGTGCTGGAGGAGCGCCAGCCCGGGGTCATCCTTCTCGAGAACGTCCGGAACCTAGCCGGTCCGAGACACGCGAGCACCTGGAACACGATCGTCGCCACGCTCAGGGATTTGGGTTACAAGGTTTCGGGCGTGCCAACCGTGTTCTCTCCCCACAACTTGCCCCGGGAGCTCGGCGGTCGTCCGCAGACTAGAGATCGCGTCTTCATCACTGGCACATACGTGGGCGCTGAGCGCGCGTGGGCAGAATCAGTAGACCAACCGCTTCTTCCCAACAAGCCGGTCGATGGCTGGGATCCTCAACGCTGGGACCTCGCGGCGGATCTCCCCCTTCAGAAAGACCCCGCTGCTCGGATGGAGTACGGACTCAATAGGATCGAGACCCAGTGGATCAATGTCTGGGACGAGTTCATCCACTTGGTGCGGCCACGCTTGCTTGGTGGCAAGTTGCCCGGATTTCCCCTGTGGGCTGACGCGTTTGAGGCCGAACCTCGCATCGATGCCAGGACGCCGGATTGGAAAGCGGACTTCTTGAGGAAGAACTCAGCCTTCTACCTCGCGCACCGCGAGGTCCTTGATCCATGGCTGAAGAAGCACGAGTATCTGGCGCAGTTGCCGCCCTCCCGCCGCAAACTCGAGTGGCAGGCCCAGGAAGCCGCTGGACTGTGGGACACGGTCATGCACTTCCGACCCTCCGGAATCCGTGCGAAGAAACCAACCTACGTTCCAGCCCTCGTAGCCATCACGCAGACGAGCATTATTGGGGAACTCGGGCGCAGAGTCACTCCGCGCGAAGCAGCTCGCCTTCAGGGCCTACCGGATTGGTTCGACTTCGGTGACCAACCGGATGCGGCCACTTACAAACAAATGGGGAACGGCGTCAACGTGGGCGCCGCCTACTACGTGATGCGGCAGCACGTCCTCAGTGACCTCGAGGACGTCACGGCTGTAGCGCCCGGTCTAGCCACGTCCGTGCTGGCGGCTCCGCTCAATCCAGACGAGCGTCTAGAGACCGCAGCGATTCCGATGGAAGCGCAGCGCCTCTGAGCTCAGTTTGACCGCCGCCGGTGCCGCGATCTGCACGCCCGCTAGTTCGCCGTAACTTGAGTCACGTACCGAAGGCTTCATGAGGACCGTGAGGTCCTCATCGCTGACGGCAACCAGCAGCGCATCATGAAGCTTGTGAAGGTCCGCGCGGAGTAGCAAAGCATTGTCTACGCGATCCGACTCCGGACCACGATACGGCGCGATGTGTGCCGCCTCCAGGCCCGCGATCATGTCGGCTCCAGTGATACAGCAGCGGTAGTTGTACGCCTCGCGTACCGACTCTCGGAAGGCAGATGCGCCCGGTCTGGTCGCGACCTGGGCCAGGACTCTTACTCGTGTGTCGAGCACGTCCTGTGGAGTGAAGCCTTGCTCGAAGAGTTCTGCAGGGGACGCTGACGAATCGAGTTCCAGTGTGGGCACACCATGCTCAATGAGCAAGTCACGTATTTTCAACAGACCCAAGTTTGTGAGTGTTCCACCGCCGCCGGACGACGTACCCTCCGAGGTGTCTCCGGTCCCGCGGGCGACTGGGTTTCCCGGTACATACGTGCCACCGAGTGCCGTGATAACCGCGTCAATCTTTCGATACTTGTCGTGGAAGGTCTCGGCCAACTCTGTCCCGAGTACCGCGTTGGCGAGAGGGTCAATGAAGTCGTTGTGAACGCTTGATCCGACACCTTTAGGCACGACTGGGATCGAGAGCATTTCACTGATGTCACGCATCAAGTCGTCGCGCTTGGCCATGTGTTCCCCTCGGTAACTCCACATTCTTGGAGTAGTGCTTTACCGCCCAAAGTAGCGCCTAGCGCTTGAGAGCAACACACCCCTTGATGTGGTCGTTGACCAGTCCGCACGCTTGCATGGCGGCGTACGCCGTGGTGGGACCGATGAACACGAAGCCGCGTCGCTTGAGTTCCTTGGCTAGCGCCGTGGACTCGGCCGTCTTGGCGGGCACCTCCTCCCAGGAAGCAGGAGGGCGCTTGCGGGCGGGAGGCGCAAAGGACCACACCAACTCATCGAGACTCTCGCCGGCGTCTTGCATGGCTACCAGGGCACGCGCGTTGGTGAGCGTGGACTCGATCTTGAGGCGATTGCGCACAATCCCAGCGTCGGCCATGAGGCGTTCCACATCGTCGGCCGTGAAAGCCGCCACTGTGCGTGGGTCAAACCCAGCAAAGGCAGCCCGGTAGTTCTCGCGCTTGCGCAAGATGGTGATCCACGCCAACCCAGATTGCGCGCCCTCGAGCGTGATGCGCTCAAACAGGGCGGTATCGCCGTGGACGGGCACGCCCCATTCGTGGTCGTGATACTCCTCGTAGAGAGGGTCACCGGCGCCAAAGCAGCGCCGCAAGTCGTTCGTTTCAGTGATCATTGCCCCAGTGTGCCGTTCCCGCCTGACGTGAGGCTGTGCGGTGAGCCCGGGCATCGGGAACGAATGAGCCTGAACGGACTGGGTACGACGTGTGACCCTCGCGTAGTCTGTCCTGCGCTATGACCATCCGTGAGGTGCTCGCCACCAAGCAACCGACGCTCAGCTACGAGCTGTTCCCGCCGCGCACGCCCGCGGCGGAGTCGACGCTTGCCCACACCATGGATGTGCTCGCCGCCACCGGTCCCGACTTCATGTCCATTACCTACGGAGCGTCCGGGTCCACGCGTTCCACCTCGCGCAGCGTGGTGCACAAACTGGCCGTGGCCCACACCATTCCGCCTCTCGCGCACCTCACGTGCGTTGACCAATCCCGCGAAGAACTCGTCGCGGTGATCGAGGAGTATTTGGCGGACGGCGTGCGCGACTTTCTGGCCCTACGCGGGGACCCTCCCAAGGGGCAAGCCGATTGGCGCCCCCACCCGGACGGCTTGCTGTATGCATCCGAACTCGTGACCTTGCTCCGCGAAGTTGCCACAGCCAACGGTGTAGATGGCCTCAGCATCGGTGTGACAGCGTTCCCGGCTCAACACGCTCAAGAGCGCTGGCGCCAGCAGGGCCTGGACGTACTCAAGGCAAAGCAAGACGCGGGCGCGGATTTTGCCATTACCCAGGTCTTTTATGAGGTCTCGCAATACGTGGCGCTACGGGCCGACGCTGCGGCTGAGGGCATCGGGATGCCCGTCATTCCCGAGGTGATGCCGCTGGTCTCTGTCACTCGCGCCGCCCGTGCGGAACAGCTCACGGGCGTGCCTACTCCCAGCGAGTTATATGTGGAACTGGAACGGGCGGAGTCCGACGATCACGCCCGTGCCGTGGGAGTTGCCCACGCCGCTGCGCTCTCAGCTGCGCTGGTAGAAGAGGGTGCACCTGGCATCCACATCATCACGTTCAATCGCCATGAGGCGGCGTTAGAACTCGTCAGCGCGTTGGGCCTGACGGGCAACTAGACCGTTAGCGGACTAGACCGTCCGGAACTCCACGTCCACTGCGTTCTGAATAGTGCGAGCGACAGTGCACGTGCGGTCATGTGCCGCATTCAACGCGGGAACCACGCGGTCGCGTGCCTTATCGCCGTCCTCACCTTCCGGGAACTGCACGTCGAACTCGGCAACGATGTTGCGCAGAATGGCAGGCGAGGTACCTCCCACTTTGTCGGCCGTCACCGTCACCGAAAACTGCGTCGGTTCCGCGCGGCGAGACGTGACCATGTCGACGTCCGTGCCCGAGCATCCCGCGAGCGCGACCAGCAACAGCTCCACGGAGCCAAAGCCACCAGGCACGTTGTGGCCAAACCGCAACTCCGCTCCAGCGGGGTTGCGCGCCACGTAGACGCCCTCGGCTTCGCGAGTAAGAGTGATCGAGCGCTGGTTGATTTCTTCCATGGAGCCAGTCTCGCACGGCTGACTTTGGCACC
>JAEYYZ010000216.1 GCA_023428185.1 Actinomycetes bacterium | reverse complement strand
AACGACGCAAGCATCGTGCTCCTTGCCGATGCCGGTGGCACCACCGTGCTGGCGCTAGGGGACCTAGAAACTGCGGGGCAAGCGGCTCTGAGATCCGCGATCGGTGGCCCCATGGTGGTGGACGTGGTGAAGGTGGCACATCATGGCTCGGCCACTCAAGACGCGGAACTCGCGGAGCTCATCACCGCCCGCGTGGGAGTGATCAGCGTGGGTAGCGAGAACACCTATGGGCATCCGGCGCAGAGCACGCACGCGCTCTACCAAGGCAGGGTGCAGGTGTTGCTTCGCACTGACGAGTGCACGGATATCGCCATGGCCACCGAGAATGGATTCTCAGTCGCCACTCGTTGTCCGGCGACCGTGGCAGGCTAGGGCCATGGCAGCTCGATCCTCCTCCACGCGTACCGGTTCTGGCGACGGCCCTCAGTGGTTCGATGCCGCCCCGGCTCCATTGGTGCTCGTGACTGGACCGGAAGAGTTGCTGGCCGCGCGAGCCGTGGAACGCATCGTCGCGGCGGTAAAGAAGCAAGCCGGAACGGTGGACGTGCATCGTCTTGACGCGGCGGCGTATAGCCCAGGGGCCTTGCGTGCGGCCGCGAGCCCGTCGCTATTCGCGGAGCCTGGAGTAGTGGTGGTGGAGCAGGCCCACACCATGAATGACGAGTTCTTGGCAGATTGCCTCGCATACCTCGAGAGTCCAGACCCGGACGTGGTGGTAGTGGTCTGCCACGGAGGAGGCGTGAGGGGCAAAAAGTTACTCGATGCCATGAAGGCCGCTTCCGTGCCTGCGTACGCGTGCGCTGCACTCAAGAAGGACGCTGAACTCGTGGACTTCGCGGCTGGGGAGTTCAACCGCGCGGGCCGCACGGCATCGGCAGCAGCAGTGAGGGCCCTGGTCAACGCGGTAGGCAGTGACGTGGCCCAAGTGGCGGCCGCTTGTGCCCAGTTAGTCTCGGACTCGGCAGGTGCCATAGACGAACCCTTAGTAGAGCGCTACTACGGAACCAGGGTCAATGCCACCGGATTTGCGGTGGCCGATGCCGCGGTCACCGGCGCCACGGGTGAAGCGCTCGCGTTGGTGCGACATGCACTGTCAACGGGCACGGATCCAGTGCCTTTGGTGGCGGCTCTCGCCTCCAAGCTACGCATACTTGCCAAAGTGGGAGCCGCTCGCGGTAGGGGACTAGACCCGGCGCGAGACTTGTCGTTGGCGCCGTGGCAAGTGGATCGAGCTCGCCGCGACTTGCGCTACTGGGATGCGGACCGGTTGGCCCAAGCGATCGAGGCTGTAGCGGCCGCAGATCATGAGATCAAAGGCGCTGCACGAGCTCCGGGTTTTGCGCTCGAGCGCGCGGTGCGCCGGGTGGCGCAATTGGCACACCAATAGCCGCGGTCGCGAAATCTGCGCGTTGGTGCACAAACACAAACGCCCCGCGCACGGGCGGGGCGTTTGTGTGTGTTGAAAACTAGAGGGCAGCAACCTGCTTGGCGAGCGCCGACTTGCGGTTAGCCGCCTGGTTCTGGTGAATAACACCCTTGGACACTGCCTTGTCGAGCTTCACGGTGGCAGAAGACAGCGCGGTCTGCGCGGCAGCCTTGTCGCCTGCGGCGATGGCTTCGCGGACACGACGCACGTGAGTCTTCAGTTCAGACTTCACAGCAACGTTGCGCTGGCGAGCCTTCTCATTGGTGCCGATGCGCTTGATCTGGGACTTAATGTTTGCCACGGGGTTCCTCAAATGTGAGTGGTATTGATGTTGCCAGCGGTGCTCCAGGCGGAGCCCGCACACGGCCACCTATCGTACCAGCCGCAAGCCGCTAGAGCGAGTCAGTCACTTTGGTAAAGAGTTTGCGCTCCAGGATGGCGCCTTCGCGCCGCACGGCCGCAGGGTCTACGCGGATGACACGATCCAGTCGGACCTCGCTGGGCCTACCTTTCGCGTCCCACGGTCCCGAGCCGATGTCGATCCACCGCCGGCCGTACCGGGCCTCATCCGCTGCGTCCCTGTCGTGGTCCTTGGAGGTCAGTTGCAGACCCAAGAGCCAGTCGCCATCGCGACCCACGAGCAACACGGGGCGGTCCTTGCCTTGAGAGTGGTCCTCCTCGTAGGGGACCCATGTCCACACAATTTCCCCTGGATCGGGGTCGCCGTCCGCGGAGGGTGAGTATTCGGTGCGCACGGTACCGGTGAAGTCTCCGGGGTAGCCGTGAGCGCCTCGCGGCTTGGGGCGGGAAGGGGAACGGCGGTCACGAGGCGACGATGCCGTGCCGCCCCCTATGCCAAGCAACTTGCGCAGACCGATGAAGGCAACCATGGCAAGTAATCCTGCACCAATCGCGAGGGGCTCCATAGTGGGGCACTCTAGCGCGCCCTCCTTGCGTGTTCTCACAGTCCGCCCCCAGTGGGGGTGAGGGAAAAGTTTCTTTTCGATTACACAGCGAGGTCCTCCGCGAAACAACGCTTCCGTAGCGTCGACATCACTGGGCAAGGTCTGTGGCGCACGGGGCCTCGGCAATCGAGCCCGTTGCTTAAGGGGAGAGAACATGGCAATCCAAGACAAAGTGGCTACGCATGAGGACAGCCTTGGCATAGTGGGGCCCGGCCGCTGGATCGAGCACTGGGAACCCGAGAACGAGGTGTTCTGGGAGGCCAAGGGCAAGGCGATCGCCTTCCGCAACCTGGTGTTCTCCATCGTTGCCGAACACATCGGGTTCTCGGTGTGGCTGCTGTGGAGCATCGTCGTGGTGAAGATGTACGGGAAGTACGACGCCGACGGCACGTTGATCCAGGCAGGTGCCAACGGGTGGGCGCTCACCGCCGGTCAAGGACTGACGTTGCTTGCGGTGGCTTCCGGTGTGGGGGCTGCACTGCGCATTCCGTACACGTTTGCGGTGCCGTGGCTCGGCGGGCGCAACTGGACAGTGGTTTCGGCTCTGTTGTTGCTGGTGCCCACGCTGGGGCTCGCATGGGTTGTGGGTAAGCCGGAGACGCCATTCCCGGTGCTGGTGCTGATTGCCGCCACGGCTGGATTTGGTGGGGGCAACTTTGCAAGCTCCATGGCCAACATTTCGTTCTTCTACCCTGACAAGGCCAAAGGCTGGGCGCTGGGACTCAATGCGGCCGGTGGCAACATCGGCGTGGCAGTGGCTCAAAAACTGGTGCCGGTGGTCATTGGTCTGGGAGCGTGGGGGCTAGCCAACGCGGGCCTGATCTATGTGCCGCTTGCCCTGGCATCGGCGCTCCTGGCGTTCTTGTTCATGGACAACCTCCGCGAGGCCAAAGCGGATCCCAAACCCACTGCGCGTTCTCTGACGCATGGCCACACATGGCTCATGGCGTTCTTGTACATCGGCACGTTTGGATCCTTCATCGGATACTCGGCGGCATTTCCCACCTTGCTCACTTTGGTGTTCGAGCGCAGCGATATCGCTTTGTCGTGGGGCTTCTTGGGAGCGCTCGTGGGTTCCCTTGCGCGTCCCTCTGGCGGCAGGCTTGCCGACCGTTTTGGCGGAGCACGCATCACGCTCGTGGCCTTTGTAGTGATGGCGATCGCGGGTTGGGTGGCGGTCCAGGGTGTACTGCAGAAGAACTTGTTCTTGTTCTTTGTCAGTTTCATGGTGTTGTTCATCTTCACCGGCGTGGGCAATGGCTCCACCTACCGCATGATCCCTTCCATCTTCATGCGGCTCTCAGCAGTCAAGGGCAACACGAGCGACATTCGCTTGGACTTCAAGCGCAGGGCAGCAGGGGCGGTGGGCTTCATCTCTGCGGTGGGTGCCTTTGGCGGGTTCGCCATCCCGTTCGTGTACAAATGGGCGCGCGAGACTCACGGAAGCATCGTGCCTGCCTTGCAGATCTACACCGTGGTGTTCCTGGTCATGGCGGTCCTGACGTGGGTGTTCTACCTGCGCAAGGGCGCCACCATGAGGAACGTCTAGGGATGCCGTCCATGCCTGCCGTAGCCACGCATTGTCCGTACTGCGCGTTGCAGTGCGCTCAAACCCTTACGCCCACGGGCAACGCTGCGGCGCCCGTGAGTGTGGAGGGGCGTGACTTTCCCACCAACAGGGGCGGGCTGTGTCACAAAGGCTGGACGAGTGCCCAGGTATTGACTGTCCCTGACCGTCTCACCACTCCGCTGATCCGTGAGGACGGGGAACTGAGCGAGGCCTCCTGGGACGAGGCCCTCGACCTCATTGCCTCGCGGCTCACAGAGATACAGGACGCCCACGGCAAAGACGCGGTAGCGGTATTTGGCGGTGGCGGACTGACCAACGAGAAGGCGTACGCGCTGGGAAAGTTCGCCAGGGTAGTGCTGCAAACCCCCTACATCGACTACAACGGCCGGTTCTGCATGTCCTCCGCAGCGGCCGCGTCCAACCGTGCGTTTGGCGTGGATCGAGGAATGGGTTTCCCGCTAGCCGACCTTCAAGGCGCCGACGCTGTGCTCGTGGTGGGTTCCAACATGGCGGCCACCATGCCCCCGTTCATGCAGCACCTGGAGGCTGTGCGAGCGCGTGGCGGGCTGGTGGTGGTGGACCCGCGAGTGTCGGCAACGGCGGCGCTGACGGCTCACGGCCAGGGGCTCCACCTTCAAGTGGCCCCCGGCTCTGACATGGTGGTGCTGCTCGCGATGCTGCATGTCGTTGTCCATGAAGGCCTGGCAGACACCGCATACCTCGCTGAACACGTCACCGGTTGGGAAGAGGTGCAACGTTCAGTGGCCGCGTGGTGGCCAGAGCGGGCTGAACTTGAATGTGGAGTGGACGCAGACCTTCTACGCCAAGCAGCACGGCTCTTGGCCGATGCTTCACCCCACCGAGGTGGGCGGGGCGCGTATGTCTTAACGGGCAGGGGCATGGAGCAAATGGCCCAGGGAACGGCGGCCGTCACTGCCGCCATCAACCTCGCCCTGTCGCTGGGGCTGCCCGGCCGCGTGGGTTCAGGGTT
>JAEYYZ010000188.1 GCA_023428185.1 Actinomycetes bacterium | reverse complement strand
GGTCGCGGTGGACGGCTCGAGCCCTGCGATCTCCGAGAGCGCCGCGGTGGGATCCTCATACCGCGTCCACAAGCCCTCAAGGTCCAGCACACCCAGTCCACCCGCTTGCCCCAGTGCCACGGCGGTGGCCGGGCTCATCACCGAGTCCATTGGCGCAGCAATGACGGGGATCTCAAAGCGGAACGCGTCGATCTGCCACGCCAACGAGACTTGCTCGGGATCACGCGTGCGCCGCGAAGGCACAATCGCCACATCGTCAAACGAATATGCGCGCCGTCCCCGCTTACCGCGGCCAATCTCGATCTCGTTGCTCACCCCGCAAGCCTACCGGGCGGGTGTCGCGCACCCTATCGTCAGGGGTGCGTGACAGGCTTAGGGCATGAGCTGGCTAGACGGTCCCCTCTTGGGCTTTGACACCGAGACCACAGGCATTTCTCCTGCGCATGACCGCATCGTCTCCGCAGCGCTCATCACGCGCACGGGAACGGACGTGGTAGCCCGAACGTGGCTCATCAATCCCGGCGTGCCCATCCCTGAACGGGCCACGGAGGTGCACGGCATTAGCACTGAACTTGCGCAAAGAGAAGGCGTAGCACCGGCCGATGCTTTGGCTGAGATTGCCAACGCCCTGGCCGGGGCATTGGCGGCAGGAATCCCCGTGGTGGGCTTCAACGTGCAGTATGACCTCAGCATCCTCGAAGCTGAACTCGCCCGCCACGGTCTGCCTACGCTGGCGGAACGTCTCCCTGGCGGAATCCGGCCCGTGATCGATCCGCTCGTGCTTGACAGGCACTTGGACCGGTGGAGGCGGGGGGCTCGCAAACTGATTGATATGTGCGGCACTTACGGGGTGGAAGTAGTCGCAGATGACCTCCATGCTGCCGATGCCGACGTACTCGCAACGCTCCAACTAGTCCACGCCATTGCCGCGAGGTATCCCACTGTCGGTCAAGTGGACCTCGACCAGCTTCATGACCAGCAAGTCTCCGCGCACCATGTGTGGGCCACCGAGTTCTCGGCATGGCTGGTATCCAAGGGCCGCACTGAGGACCTTCCCAGTCCGCTATGGCCCGTGTGCGTGACGCTAGACTCCGTCACATCATGACTGGACACACGCGCGTCGTAGATCTTTCCCACACCATCCGTGCAGGGCTCATTACCTACCCCGGGCTTCCCGCACCCACCTTCACGCCGTTCCTGACGCACGAGGAGTCTCGAGCTAAGTACGAGCCCGGCACCGAGTTCGGCATGGACATCATCACCATGATTGGTAACACCGGCACCTACCTGGACTCGCCGTACCACCGCTACGCCAACGGCACCGATCTTTCCGGCCTGGATCTCGCAACCATGGTCAACTTGCCCACGCACGTCTATCACCTGAGCGATGCATGGACTACGGAGCGTCGCGGGATCAACGCTGCCATGATTTCCGACCGCGATGTGCGCGGCGCTGCAGTGCTGCTGCACACGGGCTGGGACAAGCACTTTGGCACCTCCGAGTACACCAAGGGTGCGCCGTTCTTGACCGAGGACGGCGCTCGGTGGCTCGTCGATGCAGGCGCGGCGTTGGTGGGAATCGACTCACTGAACATGGATGACACCGAGTCAGGTGGCTCCAGGCCCGCGCACAGCATTCTGCTCGACGGCGGCGTGCACGTTGTCGAGCACCTCACGCGACTCGAAGAGCTTCCCGACACCGGCGCGGTCTTCACGGCCGCACCGCCCGCCGTCGAGGGCTTTGGCACCTTCCCCGTGCGCGCGTTCGCTCTGGTCTAGCTACCCGAACTAGCCCCCGGGGAGCCTCACGACCTACCGGAGTAGTTGGGCGCTTCCACGGTGATCTGGACATCGTGGGGGTGCGATTCCTTCAAGCCCGCCGGAGTGATGCGCACAAACTGACCCTTAGCCTGCAGTTCCGGCACTGTGCGCGCGCCCACATAGAACATCGACTGCCCAAGGCCGCCCACCAACTGACGCACTACCGAGGACACCGGGCCCTTGTAGGGAACTCGGCCTTCGATGCCCTCGGGAATCAAGTCGTCGTCGCTTGGGGCATCGGCTTGGAAGTAGCGGTCCTTGGAGTATGAGGTACGTCCACGCGAGGCCATGGCTCCCAGCGAGCCCATGCCGCGGTAGCTCTTGAACTGCTTGCCGTTCACCAACACCAAGTCGCCCGGCGTTTCCTCACAGCCCGCAAAGAGGGAACCGAGCATCACGGACGATGCCCCGGCAACCAGGGCCTTGGCGATGTCGCCGGAGTACTGCAGACCGCCGTCGGCGATGATGGGAACTCCCGCTGGCTTGGCTGCCTTGGATGCTTCGTATACGGCAGAAATCTGGGGAACACCCACACCCGCCACCACGCGGGTGGTGCAAATGGAGCCTGGCCCCACTCCCACCTTGACGGCATCCACGCCAGCATCGATGAGCGCTTGAGCGCCGGCGCGAGTGGCAATGTTGCCGCCAATGACTTGAACGTGCTTAGTGGCGGGGTCGGACTTAAGGCGTTGGATCATGTCGATCATGGCGCGAGCGTGCCCGTGCGCCGTGTCCACCACCAGCACATCCACCTCGGCCTCAACCAAAGCGGTGGCACGCTCCCATGCGTCACCAAAGAAGCCCACCGCTGCGCCCACGCGCAAGCGACCCTCGGCGTCTTTGCTCGCGAGGGGGTACTTCTCTGTCTTCACAAAATCTTTGACTGTGATGAGGCCCGTGAGACGCCCCTCGCCATCCACCAGCGGCAACTTTTCGACGCGGTGCTTGGCGAGCAACTCCGATGCCTCGGCATTGGAGATTCCTTCACGCCCGGTGATGAGGGGCATGGGCGTCATTTGTTCGTGGACGTAGCGGGTAGCGAACTCGCTCGGGTTCACAAAACGCAAGTCACGGTTGGTGATGATGCCCAGCAGTTTGCGGTCCGCATCCACTACGGGCAGCCCAGAGACGCGGTACTTACCGCACAACGCGTCAAGTTCAGCGAGCGTGGCATCGGGCCCCACTGTGACTGGGTCGGTGATCATTCCGGATTCCGAGCGCTTCACAATTTCCACGTGGTGCGCTTGATCGGCAATGGAGAGGTTCCGGTGCAGAATCCCGATGCCACCCAAGCGCGCTAAAGCGATGGCCATGCGCGCCTCTGTGACGGTGTCCATAGCCGCGGACACCAGTGGAACGGCAATGGTGATGTCTCGAGTCAAGTGAGTCGAGGTGTCTGCCTCAGAAGGAATGACGTCACTCTCACCTGGCAGGAGCAGGACGTCGTCGTACGTCAAACCGGTGAAACCAAAGGGATCGTGCTCAGTTGCCGCCATTGCGCAAGTCTACGAGACCGTCGCACCACCCCAAGCCGGACAATACCCCCAAAATTGGGGCTATCTATTGGCGGGCGATGGGAGTACAAATGCCTGTGGGGGGACCCAGCGGTTGCACCTTGACTGCCCGGTTCGTCCGGTTTACGGTGATTTGTACAAACCACCAGTAGCCGTAGCGACGATGCCGCGGTTACTGAGCAAGGAGCGAAATGGACACGATCGCCAAGTTGCCTGCACCCACTCAAGACCAGTGGGAATGGCAATACGTAGGTGCGTGTCGCGACGCGGATCCTGAACTCTTCTTTCACCCTGAAGGCGAAAGAGGCTCGGCGCGTCGTCGTCGTGCCGAGTCGGCAAAGCAATACTGCAACAGGTGCCCAGTCATGGAGATGTGCCGCGAGCGTTCGCTTGCGGCTCGCGAGCCGTTCGGTGTGTGGGGCGGTTTGAGCGAAGACGAGCGCCACGCCATCTTGGCGGGCCGGCTCAAGCGAGCAAGTTAGCGGGCGAGACCAGCCCTCAACATGGAAGGGCCCCGGAGCGATTGCTCCGGGGCCCTTCCACGTCAATCAAGAAAACTAGCTGACAACCGCGAGCAAGTCGCGAGCCGAGAGGATCAGGTACTCCTGACCGGCATACTTCACCTCGGTGCCGCCGTACTTGCTGTAGATCACCTTGTCGCCAACCTTGACGTCGAGCGGGACGCGGTTGCCGTTGTCGTCGATGCGACCTGGACCCACAGCCACGACCTCGCCCTCCTGGGGCTTTTCCTTAGCGGTGTCCGGGATGACGAGACCGGAGGCAGTGGTCTGCTCGGCTTCTGCCGCCTTGACCACAACCTTGTCCTCGAGAGGCTTGATAGAGACCGACACTGCGGACCTCACCTTCCTAGCGTTAAGAATTGAAGTGCGTGCCCGCCCGCCGTCGCGGGGGCCGAACGGACTCATCACGCTCCTGGTGGAGCAGGACCAATTTAGCACTCACGCCGGGTGAGTGCTAACTCTCGTGTCGCCTTTCGCTCTCGGCTTGATAGGGGGCGTGAAAGGATCGCCACGTGGATATCGAATCGGCTCGCCTCGCAGTTTCGGCACGGTGCTTGTCGCTGCTCGATAGCCTGCCTCCCTACCCGCAAATCGACCCCCTTGCGTTGGGCGAACAGTTACGCCGCGGCGGCGCGAGTGCCGACGTGGTGGCAGTGGCTCTCACCCAAGCCCGATTGCGGCATCAGGCCGAGCCCAAGTTTGGCGAGTTCGCACGCGGGATGCTGTTTACCCCTGCTGGCCTAGAACAAGCCACTCGGTTGTCGGTCGCTGCTCGCCATGCAGCGCGTTACCGAAGTGCTGGCATAGCGGCGGTGGCGGACCTCACCACAGGCATCGGCGCCGATGCCATGGCCATGGCGGGTTTGAGCCTCGACGTTGTCGCTTTCGAGATCGACGAGGCGACCGCCCTCATTGCTGACCACAATCTGCGCCATT
>JAEYYZ010000119.1 GCA_023428185.1 Actinomycetes bacterium | reverse complement strand
TGCACTTGCTGGATGAACGTCTGCGGGTCCATGTTGTACTGGCGTGACGAGTTCACCAAGTACTCGAGCAGCTCGTTCTCCTCGACCTCAATGTTGAGGTCGTCCGCCAGCTGGTCCAACAAAATCTGTGCACGGAGCGCGGTCTGTGCCTCTTCGGTGACCTCGGCGCGGTGGACGTCGTCTTCGAGGCGGTTCTCGTTGGCGAGGTGCTCGTGCACCTCACGCTCGATGACCTTGGTGGGCAGTTCAAACGACGTTGCAGCCTCGAGCGCCTCGAGCAACTTACCGCGGGCCTCCATGGCCTGGTTGTTTGCCTTAATGCGCGCGGCCTGTTCCTTGAGGTCCTCGCGCAGTTCCGCAAGAGTGTCGAATTCCGATGCCAGTTGAGCGAAGTCGTCGTCGGCCTCGGGTAGCTCGCGAGCCTTGACGCCCGTGACGGTGACCGTGATGGTGGCGGTCTCGCCTGCGTGGTCGCCTGCGGCCAGTGGGCCTTCGTAGGTGGTGGTTTCGCCTGCGGAGAGTCCGGTCACGGCCTCGTCCAAGCCTTCGAGCATGTTGCCGGAGCCCACTTGGTAAGACGTGCCCTGGACTGCGTCGACGTCTTCGCCCTTGACCTTGGCGGAGAGGTCCAGGGTGACGAAGTCGCCTTCCTTGGCGGGGCGGTCAACGCCTACCAGGGTGCCAAAGCGTTCGCGCAACGATGTGAGTCGAGCCTCAACGTCGGCGTCGGTGATCTCTACCGGCTCCACCTCTATGGTGAGCGACGTGGCCTCAGGAATGGTGACCTCGGGGCGCACCTCAACGGTGGCCGTGAACTCGAGGCCCTGGTCGCCTTCTACGGCCCCGGGCACCTTGGTCACGTCAATCTCGGGCTGCCCAAACGGACGGATCTCGTGCTCTTCGACGGCGGCGGCATACCAACCGGCCAGGCCGTCGTTCACCGCGTGCTCGATGATCGCACCCTTGCCTACTCGCTGCTCCAAAATGCGGGGTGGGATCTTGCCCTTGCGGAAGCCATCGATCTGGACCTGCTCGCCCACGTGCTCGTACGCGTGCGCCATCACGGGCGCCATCTCTTCTTCAGTCACGCTGATGGTCAGCTTGACGGTGGTCGCGTCGATCTTCTCGATGGCACTAGTCACTACTACTCCTGGGGGGTGAACGCCGGTCTTGAACGCACGGTGCGCTGTCCGGACAACCACGCGATTCTAGCGGCCTTGCAGTCACGCGCCCAACCGACCGATTTCGCCCGATGCTGCGGCCACCCGCCATCAGCCCAGGCACCGTGCATCGGGGACGTAGCACGCACGTGCACAGAACTTCTCAATACGTACGGCACTTTTGAGCCTTTACCTGTACGCTTAAGGAGTTCCACGGTGAGATTCACCGTCGCGTTCCTTCGGTAGTCATGCATCGGAGCATGACCGCGAGACGCACTAGACAGTCATTCTGTCGCTAGCACCGCCCGGGTGTAGAACCCCCGGGGTGAAAGAGACCACCACTCCCCTCATGTCCCAGCCTGATGGCGCCGCACCCGCGTGCAGCCTAGGCAATCCCCTAAATTTCCGGCCCCACTGTGGGACCGGACGCCGCCATCGCACTACAGCATGACGGAAATAAAGAAAGAAAGCAGGAAAGATGACCACCGGAATCGTTAAGTGGTTCAACGCAGAAAAGGGCTACGGCTTCATTGCACCCGACGACGGCAGCGCCGACGTATTCGCGCACTTCAGCGCAATTCAGGACACGGGCGGTTACCGCACGTTGAACGAGCAGCAGCGCGTCGAGTTTGACGTAACCCAGGGCGCCAAGGGTGCTCAGGCGGAGAACATCCGTCCGCTCTAAGTAGAGCAAAAACTACAGCCGGCCCGCTCCTCACGGAGTTGGCCGGCTGTAGTTCTTTCAGGACAGTGTGGGCTGAGCGCGGCATCGTGCCGCTGCCTGGCCCTGGTGGGATCAGACCCCGCGGAACTGTGCCACGAGGTGACACTCCAACGGGTCGCCGCCTGCCACCAGTCCGACATCGTTGAGGTAACGGATCACGATGCCGTACGACTCAAAGAGCGAGGTCTCTACGTAGGGAACCTCAAGAGTCTGGGCGTGCTCACGGACGATCTCGCGTGCCTTGGCCAAGTACGGGCGAGCCATGCTGGGGAACAAGTGGTGCTCAATCTGGTAGTTGAGGCCACCCATGAGGGTGGTAGCCCACCAGCCGCCGCGGATGTTACGCGAGGTGCGCACCTGCTTGGAGAAGAAGTCCAGCTTGGCGTCCCACGGGATGATCGGCATGCCTTTGTGGTTGGGAGCGAACGAGGCACCCATGTAGAGGCCAAACACAGCCAGCTGCACGCCAATAAACGCAAAGCCCATGCCAATGGGCATCAGCAAGAACACGGCGGCGGCATAGAGGCCCAGGCGCAAGGTGATGAGCGTGAGTTCGAGCCAGCGGCGGTTTACCTCACCGCGAGAGAGCAAGTGGATGTAGCTCAACCGGTGCAAGTTGAAACCCTCGAGCGTGAGCAAAGGGAAGAACAACCAGCCCTGGCGCTTGGTGATCCAGCCCTGCAAGCCTGTGGCCTTCACGGCGTCTTCGCGCAAGAAGAGGATGGTGTCGGCGTTAATGTCTGGGTCGCTGTCAGCCTTATTGGGGTTGGCGTGGTGCCGGGTGTGCTTGGTGCTCCACCAAGACAGGCTGATGCCCACGGCGCCGGTGCCAATCCACAAAGCGAGGCGGTCGTTGGCGGGGCCGGAGGACAGAATCTGGCGGTGCGCGGCCTCGTGGGCAAGGAACGCCGCCTGCGTGAAGATGATGCCCAAGGACAAAGCCATGAGCAGCTGGAACCAACTGTCACCAAGAAGGATCATGCCGGTAACGGTGCCCGCGAGAGCGAGCACAAGTCCCGCCGCCACTGCGCCATAGAACCACTGAGCCCGGCGCAGGAGACCTGCATCACGGACGGTTTGCGCGACGTCGGTGTACGCGCGTTGAAGAACGGGGAAACTGTGGGGACGAAGCGCGTCCGCTAGGGGAGGTGTTACAGATGCGATGATGCTCACCAGTCACTCAGCGGCTGACCCTGAGCGGCAACCGCGCCTTACAGCCAAGGCGGTTGCCTAATGCTTAACTCACACTAACCGCTCGGGTGCCTGCGTCCAAGGTCCTAGTTGAGATCTTGGTGGGATTTCACTCTCATGGGGGAGGAATCCTGTGAGGACGCGCAACTCGCGCACCTATGTCGCACTCGCCTGGCAGTCCACCTCGGTGTACTTATCATGGAAGCGTCAGCCGCGACCTGCGTTGCTCAGTGGAACTATGTCCCCAAAGGTGGTCCATTCGTGAAGCCCTCCGCACACAAAGACGCTCGGCTTGAAGCCCGACTGGTCCTAGCGTCGGGCGCCTTTGTCGCGGCCGCAGTGCCGGTTGCTCTCATCGGCTACGCCGCTACTCACGGATGGGGGCCTTTGCATGATCTCGACAACGGGGTAGCGTCCAACCTTCACGGTTGGGCGGTGCGTGAACCTGGGGCAGTCGCCTTCTTGAAGGGCGTGAGTGACGTGATCGACCCATGGAAATTGCGCGCGGTTGCCCTCGTTGTCGTGGTCCTCCTGTGGGTACGGCGTCAGCGGCGCCTCGCCTTGTGGGCGGCCACCACCGTGGTCGTTGGAAGCCTTCTTGGTGTCACGCTCAAACTCATCGTGGCGCGCGCCCGCCCATCACTCGCCGATGCCGTGGACGAGGCCATCGGTTACTCCTTTCCTTCTGGCCACGCACTCAACTCCCTTGTGATTCTGGGGGTGTTCGCGCTCCTCGCAATTCCGCTTGTCGAGCGCCAATGGCGCGCGGTCGTATGGGCGGGGTTCGCGCTCACCGTGGCGCTTGTCGGGTTCGCGCGCGTGAGTCTTGGCGTCCATTACGTCAGCGACGTAGTGGCGGGGTGGCTCATTGGTGCTGGTCTCATCGCAGTGACGGTCACAGTGTTCGAAACGTGGGGTCCGTGGGGAGCGAGGCGTGCTCCCGACGTGCTTGCTGAGGGCATCGACCCAGAAAGCACCCGAACAGCCCTCCGGGCCACCGACTAGGGTCCGCAGCGAATAGCTAACTGACGCGAACGTCCTCCCCCAAGCTTGAGACCCTCTCCGGTTGCCCCTTGGGCACAAGCGTGCGGATGACAAACGTGAGCCAGACGATGCCGAGCAGCGCACCGCCGATGACGTCCGTGGGAAAGTGCGCACCGCGGTACATCCGGGCGACTGCGACAGCTATAGGCACCGCGCTTAGCAGTACGCACGCCACAGTAGCGACGTAACGGTTCGCCAGATAGCGCCACAGGATGTACGCGATAAACACGTACGCGACCACAGCGGCCGCCGTATGACCCGAGGGGAAACTCGACGTAGGTGGTGCCTCGTCGAGCCGGAACACGGGCGGGCGCGGGCGCTTCACAATTGCGGTGACTGTGAGAAAGATCAGCAGTTCGCCGCCGAGCGCAGTGGCGAGCATGATCGATTCGTCCCAGCGCCGCAACCAAATCCGGAGCGTCACGAACATGACGGATGCCACCCCCACCACGGTGACGGTCTTGGCGAGGTCACTACCCACCAAGGTGATCGCATCCCAGGTGTCCGTGCGCTGCACCACGAACCACCGCGAGGCAAGCCCGTCCGCATGGATGAGCGCATCGGACCCGAACCGCACAAGAAAGCCTGCGCCAACGAGAATCGCGCCCAAGACCACCGCGCCGACGGCGAGCCGCCCATAGCGCGCCACAGTCAGTTGCGCTCGCGGTGCCCCCACGGCACGCGTTCCGGCCCACGGTCGGGAGGGATCTGCCGGGAGAGATGCCACGGGTGCGTCGATGGGCTCAGACACGGCGATGCCGCGCCTCGAGGAATCCAAAGACACCAAAGGCCACGAGACCAGCGGCAGCGAGGTAAAGCAACCAACCCAGGTTAATGTCCCGGAGCATCTCCACGGCCGCATCGATTCCCGCCGCCTTCTCCGGGTCGTATGTCCACGCCGCGGCGACCACCAAAGCACCTGCTCCCGCAAATACCAGGCCACGCGCCACGTTTCCGATAGTGCCAAGCCGTTGAATCATCGTCCTAGTCTTGCGGCTGAGTTGAGAATCAGGGAAGTACTTCATGAACCGCCGCGTGACGCCTTCTCGCACCAGGTAGATACCCGCGCCCACAAAGAGCGCGCCGCCGATCCCCACGAGCCAACGGCCACCCGTGCTGCTCATCAAGTCGGCAGCTAGACCAGTTTGCTTGTCAGCGTTCGATGCCTGAGAACCCAGCAAAATGCTCACCGCGTTGAACGTGAGGATCGCGTACGCCACACCTCGGCATGCGGAGATGACCCGGGCGGACGTAGAACCCGGGTCACCCGTCACCCCGAAGGCGGCTTCAGAGAAACGCCACAACGAGTAGCCCGCGAAGCCAATGGCGAGCACGCCCACGAGCGCCGTGCCAAAGGGCTGGTGCGCGACTTGGATGAGGGCGCCGCCTTGGTCGACATCTTCATCGCTCCCCTTGGCAACACTGAGCGTCAGCAACCCCATCACAATGTAGATCCCGCCGCGCGCACGCAAGCCCCAGCGTGCGAGGGTTTCCGCCTTCTTGCTGCTCCCAAACTTCTTTGCGGCACGCGTGGCCTTGTCACTCACCGCGTTGACGTCACTAAAACTCATGGCAGACCTCCCCGTGAAAGACCCCGTGGTTCACCGCATCGTAACCGAATGGGGTGGCCACACTCCCGGTCAGGGCCAAACTGCCGCAGGTATCATCACGGAAGGCCTTCCCACCGAAAGGACGCGTTGTGACACGCATTGCAGTGGTTGCGCACAAAGGAAAGACACTAGGCGGTGGTCTCGACGAATTGCGTACTGCCATGGACGAGCGCGGCGTGAAGGATCTCTTGTGGTTTGAGGTCAAGAAGAGCCGCTTTGCCCCCAAGGCCATCCGCAAGGCGCTCAAGAAGGACGCGGAACTCGTCATCGTCTGGGGTGGGGACGGTTCCGTACAGAGGGCGCTGGACACACTTGCAGGCTCGAAAGTGCCTCTCGCGATCATGCCCGCCGGGACCGGCAACTTGTTCGCCACCAACCTGGGAATCCCCAAGGACGTGAGCGACGCGCTCGACATCGCCTTGCATGGAGGCGAGCGCGCCATCGACCTGGGCCGCGTCAAGGGTGAGCACTTTGGGGTGATGATGGGCCTCGGCCTGGACGCCCACATGATCAAAGATGCCGACGGCGGGCTCAAGGACGCGCTCGGACGTCTCGCCTACGTGTGGACGGGCGCCAAGAACATCAAAGAGACCCGCTTTGACGCCACGGTAGATGTGGACGGCGAGAGATTCTTTGCGGGCCCCGCCGGGTGCGTGCTCGTGGGGAACATGGGCCAACTCACCGGCGGCATTGAGGCTTTCCCTGAGGCCAAGCCCGACGACGGCACGCTCGAGGTGGGGATTATCACCGCTGACAGCTTGCTGGACTGGACGCGAGCCCTGACCCGGACGGTGATAGGTGAGGCTGCGCAGTCTCCGTTCGTGGAGATCACGCAAGGCAAGAAGATAGAAATCAAGACGGATCGCAAACTTCTTTACGAACTCGACGGCGGCGACCGCGAGAAGACTAAGAAGTTGAAGATCCGCATCAAGCCGGAGCGAATCCGCGTCAAGGTGCCCGTCCCGGGTCCACGCTGAGCCCTCGGGGTCTACGGCGGGATGTTCCCTCCGCGCCTACGGCGCTCCGACCCTCTCCTCACTCGCGATGTGAAACGAATGCATTCGTTTCACACGCTCGCTCGTCGGGGTGACAGGATTTGAACCTGCGACCCTCTGCTCCCAAAGCAGATGCGCTACCAAGCTGCGCTACACCCCGATAAATACCCGACAGCTCGCGCGATGCGGCACGGCGTGCCGGGCTCCGCTACTCTAGTACGCGCCGACGCGGTTCACGCCGCGCG
>JAEYYZ010000041.1 GCA_023428185.1 Actinomycetes bacterium | reverse complement strand
GTTCGCGTGCCTCCTCCTTGGTGCGCCGATACGCCTCGCCAAACAAGGTGAGCGACTGCAAGCACGTCAGGTTGTCCCATACGCCCAACTGGTCGGGCATCCAGCCGATGGACGTACGCACGGCGGTGCCGTCCACCATGGGGTCGTAACCGGCAACTCGGATTTGCCCCGCATCGGGCTTGAGCAAACCGGCCAACATGAGCATGAGCGTGGTCTTGCCGCACCCATTGGGTCCAATGAGCGCAGCAACGGTACCCGGGGCCACGGTGATGGAGGCATCCACTACCGCATGGACGCTCCCAAAGCTGCGGGCTACCGAGGTGGCAAGAATGGCGGGCGGTGCCTCAACCAAGACTTGCGGAGACGAGGTGGTCATGGTCCGACGGTAGGGCTCGCGGCTACGGGGCGCACGCCATTGGGACACATTTCAGGGTGCCTGCCGCCAAAGATCAGGGTGAACCCTGACCGCCGCTGCTCAGGCCAGGTTCGCTTCCTCCCACGCAAGAGCTTCCACGTCATACCGACGCTCGATGGCCCGCAGCGGTTGGTCGCGGTACACCACGGTCGCGCGATCGTGCCGATGCTGAGGCGCCTTGACCTCGCCGTCACGGATGAACGTCAGCCAATCCTGGTGCACGGCATCGGCGAGCTCTTGCGGGCCGTCGCCCACGGCGTCGGCTGTTCCTTCTTCCCCCAAGATGTCAAAGCCAAAGGGCAAGTCCACGCAATGCGCCGCACCCATGACCAAGGGGGAGCGTGACTCCCAACGGAAGTCATACGCCCACGTGCTCCCGGCAGCGTTATCCCTGGTACGAGCCCAATGGGCCACGGGCTGACGGAAGATCACCGTCGAGAGCGCCTGGCCAAGGACCCACGCTGGCCCGCGTTCCAGGTCCCCGTCTGCGGCCATCTGGTCGACCATGGCGGCGGCAAGCTTGGCGCTTGCGCCAGCACTGCGCAGCGCCTCCACGGGGTCCGCGCCCTCGAGGCTTGGTGCAAGGTCCCTTAACGCCTCATGGAACTCGTGAGCGGTGGCGCCAATGAACAAGAGCTTGTCTGCACCCACTCCAGCAGCGAGAGCATCGTCCACCGTCTGAGCGCACCACTCCCCGTCTACGGCAGGCGCCAGTTCCAGCGGGCCTTTGCCAAAAATGCGCGCGTGTTCGGCGTCGTCAACGGGCGCTTGCGCCGCGTCCCGAGCCGCAAACAGCACATTCTCATCCACGCCGCTCGCTGCAGCCGCAGTGGGCTCAATCCCCACGGCCGCCGCGATGCGCCGTGTGGCCTCGGCGGTACTCGCCACGGTGGACGAGGCATCGGCGGGCGAAACGGCGAGCACCCGGTTGAACAGGTGTTGCGCCGCAGGCATGGTGAGCAAGCGCATCACCGCAGCACCACCCGCGCTCTGCCCTGCGATGGTGACGCGGCTCGGGTCACCGCCAAACGCCGCGATGTTCCGTCGCACCCACTCCAGCCCTGCGAGCCAATCCAGCACGCCGCGGTTATTGACTACCCCGCCCGTCCCGGCATCGGCGAGCCAACCGAACCCTTCAAAGCCAAGCCGGTACGACGGGGTGACAACCACTACGCCGTCGCGAGCAAACGCGCCACCCGCATACCAAGGGCTCGCGGGAGAGCCCCCAATGAACCCACCGCCGTGGATCCACACCAATACAGGCAAGTTGGCTCCCTCACGGGGGTACGGGGTGGTCACGTTGACGGTGAGAGTGTCCTCCCCGGGAATGGACGGCTCGGGCACTCTAGGTGGGTTGTATGGCGATATGCGCTGAGGGGTGGGGCCGTACCGTGTGGCATCCCGGACCCCGGCCCACGAGGCCGGAGGTTGAGGCGCGGCAAAACGCAACGCGCGCACCGGCGGTGCCGCAAATGGAACGCCGCGGAACACCGCAAAACTGTTGACTCTGCCGTAGGCGCTGGTGTGGCTCTCCCATGCGCCGCGCACAGCGCCCTGTTCCACTCTTACCTGGGGTGCCGTCACCACCATCGCCTCCTCGCGCGGGTTCGCCTCCTACGGTAAGCCGCGACGGCTGCCTCATGAAACGGGCGCAAGTCCCAACCCGAGCACGCCTCTAGAATGGTGCACCGCGTGCCCCGCACGCACGGTCCCCATTGTTGGAGTTCTTTCATGTCACTCGTGGTGCAAAAGTACGGCGGTTCCTCGGTTGCCGATGCCGACGCGATCAAGCGCGTCGCCGTCCGCATCGCCGAGACGCGCCGTGCTGGGCACGACGTCGTGGTCACCGTGTCAGCCATGGGCGACACCACTGACGAACTCATCGACCTCGCCAACGCGGTTTCTGGCACTGACCACCCTCGCGAGATGGACATCCTGCTCACTGCAGGCGAGCGCATCTCCATGAGCCTCCTGGCCATGGCCGTGCGCGACCTGGGTGTTGCTGCGCAATCATTCACAGGGCCGCAGGCTGGCGTCGTAACCACCGGGTCCTACGGCCGCGCGCGCATCATTGACGTGAGCCCCGGCCGGTTGCAGGAAGCGCTGGCATCCGGGAATGTTGCGATCGTTGCTGGCTTCCAGGGCTACAACGCGGAAAGCCAAGACATCCAGACCTTGGGCCGAGGCGGCTCAGACACCACCGCCGTGGCACTCGCCGCCGCCCTCAAGGCCGACTACTGCGAGATCTACACGGACGTGGACGGCGTCTTCACTGCCGACCCACGCATCGTCCCCACCGCCCGCAAACTGGACCGGATCACCTACGAGGAAATGCTGGACCTGGCCGCGTCGGGAGCGAAAGTCCTCATGCCACGCTGCGTGGAGTACGCGCGCCGCTTCAACGTTCCCATTCACGTGCGGTCCTCGTTCTCGGGGCTTGAGGGCACGTGGGTGATGGACGACACTGAAGGAGACACCATGGAAGAGCCCATCATCGCTGGAGTTGCCCACGACAGGTCCGAGGCCAAGATCACGGTCATCG
>JAEYYZ010000201.1 GCA_023428185.1 Actinomycetes bacterium | reverse complement strand
GCTTTCTCGGCGAGCATCTTGATCCCCAGTCGCATGTCCTCGGGCGGCAAGTAGAACGGCAGCCTGAAGTGGTTCGCCCCCGCACCAGGCATCACCTCAAAGGCAGACCCCGGAGCGACAGGTGCCCCCGCCGCAGTGGAACGCTCTGCGAACCGCTCGGCCCCTCCGTCGGGCAAGCGAACCCACAGGCTCGGCCCACCGCGGGGCGTCTCGTACTCCCAGTCCAACCCATGCTCCGCGACGGCCTCATTGACTGCGGCCAATGATTCGCGCAACGTTCCAAGGCGCCACTCAAGGGTCTCGTGGTAGAACTCGCGCAAGAGCCGCGCCCCCACTCGCTGGATAAAAGCTGGCCCGCCCAAGTCCATGGCCGCACGGCGGTGGCGCATTTGCGCGGCGAGCGTGGCATTGGTGTGGAGCCAGCCGATGCGCAGACCGCCCCAATACACCTTGGACATGCCGCCAATGGTGATGACCGGCGCGTCCGAGCCGAGCGTCGCAAACGGTTTGCGCTCCTCGCCGTCAAGCACCAGTTCACCAATGGTGCGGTCATCGATAATCGTGGTGCCTCCCGCCGCCGCACCCGCCAACAGCACCCGCGCATCGTCGTCCGACAGCGCAGTCCCGGTGGGGTTGTGGAACGTGGTGAGGTAGGCAACGTCGGACCGTGCCGCGCGCAACAATTTGGCCGATGCTGAGGCGTCCAGCCCCCGGGGCGTCATGGGTAGCGCCAAAGGACGCGAGCCCGCCGCCGCCACTGCATCAAAGACGCCGGGGTAGGTGATGGACTCAAGAGCTACGGGGCGCGCAGGGCCCGCCAGCATCGTCACCGCGAGCCATACCGCTTGTTGAGCCCCTGACGTGATGACCACTTCCTCTGGCGTGGCGCGAATGCCTTGAGCGCGCAAGTGTTCGGTGACCGCTTCAACCAAATCGCGGTGGCCTAGCGCGGCATAACCGTTGCCTTGCACTGGCGCTCCGCCCAGGAACTCCGCGGGGTTGTTGAGTGCTTGAGAGACCACGGGCGCAGGCGGCGGCGAGGCGGTGTTGAACGCCACGATGGGTTCGTACTGGCCGGTAAGGATCTTGGAGAAGCGATCCTCAGCACTGAGCGCCATCACTCCGCGCGACCGCGACCCCAGAGTGGGCGCAGCTCCCGGACGCACTTCGAGCCAACCCTGGTCCCGCAATTGCACATAGGCCGCCGTGACCGTGTTACGAGACAAGTGCAAGTGGTCTGCAAGGGCACGCTCGGACGGCATCCGGGCGCCGTGGTCCAGCGACCCGGCCTCGGCGAGGGACACGATGGCGTCCGCGAGCTGCTGATAGAGCGGGCCCGTGCCCGTCTGCCAGTGGTCGAGGACGTCGGCGAGTTGTTCGGCGGTCGTGCGCATGGCATCCACTGTGCCGCAAACTGGACCCCAATACCTAGTGCCAGTCGCCCCCAAATTGGCTCTCGATTTCCAGGGCCAGTGCGAGTGACACTATTCCCATGACCGCAACCGACCTCACTCGCGTGCACACCAACCCCATCACCCGAGGCCTCGCTCGCGAGCGCATCGCCATCGTCACCGAGGCCGCCCGGCGTGCCGGGAGCTACCTCGCCGCCGCCGGGCATCGTCCGGTATTCCCTACGCCCGATGCCGTAGCGGCGCTTGACGCATTCCGTCGCCCGCTCCAGGAACACAGCATTGATCCCCGCGAAGTGCTCGAGGAACTGGACGCCTTTGGGTCGCCCGCTACCGTGACATCCACTCAAGGCCGCTACTTCGGATTCGTCACGGGCGGCACGCTCCCCGCTGCGCAAGGCGCCAGCATTCTGGCCGGCGCGTGGGACAACAACACCGCAATGGCCGCAATGTCTCCCGCTGCCGTGGTGCTGGACCAGGTGGCAGGCCAATGGATCGTCGACGCGTTAGGGCTACCCTCCGCAGCCGTCGCGTCGTTCTGCGCCGGTGCGACCGTCGCAAACCTCACCGGCATCATCACGGCAAGGGACGCGGTACTGGCGCGGGCAGGTTGGGACGTCGGCGAGCGTGGCCTCGCCGGCGCCCCGCCTGTGCGCATCATCGTGGGTGAAGAAGTGCACGCCTCAGTACTCAAGGCGTTGCGACTTGCCGGGTTCGGCGCGGCGCAGATCGAGTACGTCCCTACGGACCACACCGGCGCCATCAACGCCGACGCCTTCCCCACCGACACGGACGAACTCACCATCGCCGTACTGCAGGCAGGCAACGTCAACACCGGTGCGAGCGATCCCTTTGACAAGATCATCCCCGGAGTGCGCGAGCGGGGCGGTTGGGTTCACGTGGATGGCGCCTTCGGTCTGTGGGCTGCCGCTTCGCCACAGCTGCGACACCTGGTCGCTGGCGTGGAGCACGCCGATTCCTGGGCCACCGATGGTCACAAGTGGCTCAACGTGCCCTATGACAGCGGCATCGTCATTGTCCGCGAACCCCTCCATTTGGCTAAGGCGATGACCGCCGATGCCGCGTACCTCACGGTCGATCCCCACGGAGCGGGCAGGGAACCCATCAACCGCGGAATCCAAATGTCTCAACGCGCGCGGGGCGTGGAGGCGTGGGCCGCCTTGGCCTCGCTCGGCACCAACGGACTCGCGGAGCTCGTGGAGAAGTCAGTCGATCTCGCGGCCAGCTTTGCCTCGCTCTTGGATGAGGCTGGCGCGCACATTGTGGCGCCCGTGATGCTTAATCAAATCCTTGTGGGCTTTGGTACAGCCCCACACCAGCCCGGCGACACCGCCGTCACCGACGCAGTGATCGCGACAGTGCAAGCAGAAGGCACCATGTGGGCGGGTGCCACCACCTGGAAGGGGACGCGTGCCATGCGCCTTTCCGTCTCGGACGCGGCCACTACCAGGGACGATGTTTCCGTGTCCACTCAAGCGATCATTGAGGCGTGGCGACGCGTGCGAAACGCATAGTTCCTCACATATCCACAACGGCGGGCCGCAGGGTTTTGTAGAAAACGCTCTTCCGCTGACACCGGCGGTGCGCGTAAGGTGGCCGCGTGGACGCGCCTCAGGCTGCAGTCCCGGCTGAGGGAGCCATCGACGCCGGGCGTTTGCGCGCGCTCTTGCAGACTCACGTTCCTGAGGCATCGGCGTTCCCGCTAGGCGACTGCTACGAGGGTTTCGATTGCGTCACGTGGCGCCTTGGAAACGACTGGGCAGTGCGTTTACCCAAGAGTCAATCAGCCGCTGACATGCAAACCACGGAGTTGCAGTGGCTACCCCGCCTCGCCCCGCAGTGGCCCTTCCGCGCGCCAACACCGGTTCGGGTCGCCCAACCCTCAGAGCTGTTCCCCTGGCGGTGGAGCATTGTCGCGTGGATCCACGGCGCCACTCATCACGAGGCGCCGCTCTCGCTGCAGGGAGCGCATGACCTCGGCGCGGCGTTGCGTGCGTTGCACCAACCCTCGCCGCCGGAGGCCCCCCGCAACCCCATGCGTTCTACGTCCCTCCTGCAACGTGGCGCCCGCGCGACTAAGCGCATGAACGCCCTGGCAAGCACTGCCTCCACCGTGGGATGGAATCTCAACACCAGCGCAGCGCAACGGGCCTACGATCGCGGTGCCACTATCAGCCGCCCCGCACCCCACTGGACGCATCTTGACTTGCACGCGGGCAATGTCATCACCCTTGAGGGCAGACTCTCAGGGATTGTCGACTGGGTGCACGCCGGGGCGGGCGATCCGGCCGCAGACCTAGGACAGGCACTGGTGTTACTCCCGACCACGCAATGGGATGCGCTCATCCAGGGATACGGAGGCGTGGACGCAGCGACCTTCACGCGAGCACGCGCGGAAGCCGTCAACTTTGCGCTCATCCTCGCGAGCGTGCCTCAAGAGCCGTTTACCAGCATCGGCTGGAGGGCGCTTGCCGCTCTGGACGTCGCGCGCCGCACCCTCTAGCCTCCCCGCCAACACTACGGCGCACTAATACCCTGGGACCATGAGCGGCCCCATTGACCGCGTCTATGTGGCGCGCCTTGCCGGCACCACCGTATTTGACCCCATTGGGGACGCGGTGGGCCGAGTTCGTGACGTGGTGTTGCTGATGCGCGCGGGCGGCGCACCCACTGCTGTAGGTCTAGTGGTTGAGGTTCCCGGCCGGCGCCGCGTCTTCATGCCGCTCACCCGGGTGACGTCCATTGCTGCGGGCCAAGTGATCTGCACTGGAGTGGTCAACTTGCGTCGGTTCCAGGCGCGCGCTTCCGAGACGCTCGCCATCGCCGAACTGTTTGAGCGCTCCGTCACCATCAAGGAAGGCCGCATCAAGGCCTTCATTGAAGACATCGCGATTGAGCAACGCCGGGACCGCACGTGGGTGGTCACCAAGTTGTACGTCCGCAAGGACGAGCGCAGGCGAGGAGTGCTGGGCCTATCCCGCCGAGGCGAAGCCGTAGTGGTGGATGTGGAAGGCGTGACGGGCCTCACCCGCCGCGACCAAATGCAGGGTGCGGCGCTGGTCATTCAGTCGTTTGCCGACTACAAGCCAGCCGACCTCGCGGCGGCCCTCAAAGAAATGTCACCCTCGCGCTCCGCGGAGATCGCGGCGGCGCTTGACGACGAGCGGCTCGCCGACGTGCTGGAAGAACTGCCCGAAGAAGACCAGGTAGCCCTGCTGAGCACGTTACGCCGCGAACGCGCCGCCGACGTGTTGGAGGCGATGGAACCGGACGACGCCGCAGACCTCTTGGGTGACTTGCCTGCGAGCGAGGCGCAAGAGTTGTTGGAACTCATGGAACCTGATGATGCGAGGCAAGTGCGCCAGCTCATGGGCTACGAAGACAATACTGCTGGTGGTCTGATGACCACTGAGCCCGTCATCGTGGGACCCGAAACCGCGGTGGCCACATGCCTCGCCTTGGTGCGCCGCAAAGAAATGACTCCCGCCCTTGCATCCATGGTGTTTGTGGTGCGCCCCCCACTCGAGGTGCCCACCGGCAAGTACATCGGCGTAGTGCACCTACAACGCCTGTTGCGTGAACCACCTCATGAAGCCATTGGCGCGTACGTGGACCCCGGCATCTCGCCACTCAGCCCGGCGGAGTCTCTCGCAGAGGTTGCGCGTCACATGGCCGCGTACGACATCCTGGCTCTGCCTGTGGTGGACGACGACAGCCACCTCTTGGGTGCCATCTCGATTGATGACGTCCTAGACCACTTGCTTCCAAGCGACTGGCGCGAGCATGCCGAAGACGCTCCCGGCACGGGGGGTGCTCGTGGCTGAGCGCAGGCTTGACCGCCCCATGGGCGAGAAGAGATTTGCTCGCCGGCGCACCTCATCCCACGAGGCGGACCGCGTGGGCCGCGTCTCAGAGGGGATTGCGCGCTTTCTTGGCACTCCCCGCTTTCTGATCTACCTCACGGTGTTCACCATCGGCTGGCTGGTGTGGAACACCTGGGGGCCAGCGAGCTTCCAGTTCGACTCTGCCGAATACGGGTACACCGTGCTCACTCTGGTGCTCTCCTTGCAGGCCTCCTACGCCGCCCCGCTCATCTTGTTGGCACAGAATCGCCAAACCGACCGAGACAGGGTGGCCGCCGAGCAAGACAGGCAGCGCGCCGAGCGCTCTCTCGCGGACACCGAGTACTTGGCGCGTGAAGTAGCCGCCTTGCGTCACGCGATCAACGAGACGGCGACGCGGGATTTTGTGCGCTCCGAGTTGCGCGCCCTGCTCGAGGAACTTCGCGCGGACGACGAGACAGGCGAAACTCCACGCAAGTAGCGCGGCCTACGATGGACGCATGCCCACCATTGAGGACGTACGTTCAGCCCTTGCCACGGTCATCGACCCAGAAATTCGCAGGCCCATCACTGAGATCGGCATGGTGCGTTCCATCGACCTCGAGGGTGCCACTGCTCTGATTGGCATCGACCTCACCACCCAAGGCTGTCCCATGAAGGACCGCATCACCTCCGATGTCGATGCCGCCGCTCGCACGGTGGCAGGTATCGACGACGTCAAGATTTCTCTAGGCGTGATGACCGAGGAGCAGCGGCTGAGTCTGCGTTCGAGCTTGCGCGGCGGGAAGCCCGAACCCGTGATCCCGTTTACGCAACCAGGGAACCTCACGCGTGTGTACGCCATCGCATCGGGCAAAGGCGGCGTAGGTAAGTCCACCGTCACGGCCAACTTGGCTGTAGCCATGGCCGCGCAGGGACTCAAGGTGGGTGTGCTCGACGCTGACATTTTTGGCTTCTCCATTCCGGGGATGCTGGGCATCACAGGCCAGCCCACCCGGCTTGACGACATGCTCTTGCCGCCCATCGCGCACGAGGTCAAGGCAGTGAGCATCGGCATGTTTGTGCCCCCCGGCCAGGCCGTGGTGTGGAGAGGCCCGATGCTCCACCGGGCTTTGGAGCAATTCCTTGCGGACGTCTTCTGGGGAGACCTGGATGTGCTGCTACTTGACCTCCCCCCAGGGACCGGAGACATTGCCATCTCGGTGGCACAACTGCTTCCGCATGCGGAACTCGTGGTGGTCACTACTCCGCAACCTGCCGCGGCCGATGTTGCTGAGAGGGCTGGAGCCATCGCCACTCAAACCTCTCAGTCCGTAGCTGGCGTCATCGAAAACATGTCGTGGATGGAGCAGCCGGACGGCACTCGTTTGGATCTGTTTGGCTCCGGCGGCGGCGAGGCCGTGGCCGCTCGCTTGAGCGCCACCTTGGGCAAGGTAGTGCCGCTACTAGGCCAGATTCCCTTGGACATCGAGGCGCGGCAAGCTGGGGATGCCGGCACGCCTGTGGTGACCCGTTCCCCGCAGGCACCATCAGCGATTGCGTTGACCCATATTGCTCAAGCACTGGCTTCCAGACAACGCGGTTTAGCAGGCCGTTCGCTGGGCGTCACCGTCAATCGGTAGGGAAAACACCGCACTTCTCCCCCACATGTGGGACAACTCCCTGACACAATGCAGGTATGCCCTACGCCGAGCACCCGGACCACTCGCGATGGGCCCCCGCCTGGACCGTCGAGGAAGGCGAGAAGCGTGCATGGGAGCTACTCCGGGACACGTTTGGCGAATCTGCCGATGCCGTAGTTTCCGCGCCCGGGATGGTCAACATCATTGGCGACCACACCGACTACAACGGCGGTCTCAGCCTCGCCACTGCGTTGGCACACCGCGCCTTCATTGCCGCAAAGAGCCGAGATGATTCAGTCATCCGCGTAGTCCGCAAGGGGGTGAGCGAAGGCGCAAACGCAGGTTCCGTCTGGTACGGCGATCTGAACGATCTCACCCCTGGAGCGATCCCCGGGTGGCCCGCGCGCATCGCGAGCGTGTTCTGGGCGCTCATGGAACGTGGCTTCTCCGGCAAAGGCATGGACATCGCCATCGCGTCCGCTGTGCCGCGCCAATCCGGAATGTCATCCTCGGCAGCGGTGAGCGCCGGGACCGCACTCGCCGTCAACCACTTGTGGCGACTCGCATTGGAAACCGAGCAAGGGCGCGCAGAACTTGCTGACGCCTGCGTGGACGGCGAGAGTTCATTCCTGGCCATCACTGAAGGCGGTGCGCCTTCCGGTGGCCTCGACCTGCACACAGTGTTGCGTTGCGAACCAGGAGAAGCGCTCCTGCTGGACTTCTTCCACAGCCCTCCCCAAGTCCAGCACTACCCCTTGTACTTCCCCGAATACGGGCTAGCCCTCATGATGGTGGACACCCGAGTACGGCCCGCCTCCAACGCCGAGATCTCGGCCCAACGCCGTGCCGAATGCGCAGCGGCGGCAAGAGACCTCGGGGTACGCTCGCTACGCGAACTGGAACTGCGCCCTCAACCGCTACGGGACGTTGCCTTGCTCACCAACGAGGTTTCCCGCAAGAGAGCACGGCACGTGCTCCACGAGAACGACCGTGTGCGTCAAGTCATAGGTGAACTGTCAGGAACAGGGCCCGCCCATGAGCGGTTTGTGGCCATAGGCAAGAGCCTGTATCGCTCGCACGCATCTCAAGACGTGGACTTTGATCTCAGTTCTGACTTGCTCAACGTCACCGTGGAAGCCGCCTTCCAAGAGGGAGCCTTGGGCGCCCACCTCACCGGCTGGGGCCGCGGCGGTGCGGTACTCACCCTGGTCCGCAGGGCAGAAGCAGAACGCATTGCCCGCGCTATTGACCAGGCTTACAGAGACCGCGGCCTAGACCTGCCGCACTACGCCATCCTGTAGACCCCGCCATTTTGTGACCCGCTCCTACAGCGCGTAGTCCACCACCAGGGGCGCGTGATCACTCCACCGGGTATCCCATGACGGTGCGCGATCGACTCGGGCAGACGTGGCTGCGTTCGCCATTGCTTCCGAGGCGATCTGGTAGTCGATGCGCCAGCCGGTGTCCGTGTCGAAAGCCTTGCCACGTTGAGACCACCACGTGTACGGACCCTCGCGCTCGCCCACCAGGGTGCGGTGCACGTCAACCCAGCCCATTGCGAACCACTTGTCGAGATAGGCGCGCTCCTCAGGCAAGAATCCTGCGGTCTTGAGGTTGCCCTTCCAGTTCTTGATGTCGTTGTTGGTGTGGGCGGTATTGATGTCGCCCATCACCACTACGCGCGGGTACGCCTGCTCCAGTTCAGCCATGCGCAATGACATGAGCTCAAGGAACGCGTACTTGTTGTCCATCTTGGGCGTGCCCACTTCACCGGAGTGCACGTACACCGAGACCACGCGCACGTCTCCGGCCGGGCTATCCACGGTGGCCTCAATCCACCGGCCCGCGTGCTCAGGATCCGGCACTGGCACGCCCGCTACCTGCAGTCCGTGGACCACGTCACGCATGGGCGTGCGGGAAAGTATCCCCACACCGGCGCGGCCCTTAAACGCAGATTCCTGATGCACCACATGCCAGCCCTCGTCAAAGGCCGCAGCCACGACATCGTCCGGAGCCCGCACTTCTTGGACACAGACCACGTCCGCCTCGCTCGCGTGGAGCCACTGCTCAAAACCCTTCTTGAGAGCGGCCCTGACTCCGTTGACGTTGACAGTCACAATGCGCATGCGGACAGCCTAGTGATCAGCTCAGACGCTCAGCGGTCTCCACCACGTTGGTGAGCAGCATGGCGCGCGTCATGGGGCCCACACCGCCGGGGTTGGGCGAATACCAGGAGGCCTTGGCAATGGCATCGGGCGCAATATCCCCCGCGACCTTTGACTTGCCGGTCTCGGGGTCCGTCACGCGGCTCACACCCACATCAATGAGGACTGCACCGTCTTTGACCATGTCTCCCGTGACGATGCCGGGCAC
>JAEYYZ010000185.1 GCA_023428185.1 Actinomycetes bacterium | reverse complement strand
CGCGCCTTTCCAGTGGACGGCGAGTTCACGCCCGTGCAGCGCCGCGTCTACGAGGTAGTGCTTGAGGCCGCCGATGCCGCGTTTGCCGTCACGCGACCTGGCGTCAAGTTCATTGACGTGCACTTGGCCGCGATGGACGTGATCGAGCGTCGTCTTGGCGAGTGGGGAATCGTCCCCCCGGCCGACGACCCTGAATCCAAGCTGTACCGCCGGTGGATGGTGCACTCGACGTCGCACCACTTGGGGCTGGACGTGCACGACTGCGCGGCCGCCAAGCGCGACCTGTACTTGGAGGGCGAGTTGCGCGCGGGCATGGTCATCACCATTGAGCCGGGGCTGTATTTCAAAGCCAACGACTCCCTGGTGCCCGAGGAATTGCGCGGCATTGGGGTGCGCATTGAGGACGACGTTCTGGTCACCGAGGACGGTTGCGAGAACCTTTCCGCAGGGTTGCCGCGGGATCCCGATGCCGTGATGGCGTGGATGGCTGGCTTGCGCCGGTAGGTGGCTAGGACCCGTCCCGGCACCCTGGCGACTGTCAGACACTTCACGTATTCTGTCAGACATGACAGTGATCAATATGCGCACGCTATCGCGCGAGACAGCGCGAGTCTTCGACGAACTCGAAGCTAACCCTCAGGCGCTCCTGGTGACCCGCGACGGCCGCCCCTTTGTCCGCATGACACTCGTCTCGCCAATTGAACAGGCGCTCTACGACGAGTTGATCGCGGAGGGGATCGATCCGTTCGCACCCGTCGTGGTGCGCGATGACCTTGAGCCACTGCCGCCAGCGAAGCCAGGCGAGAAGTCAGTGTCGGACTACCTCATGGAGGATCGCGACAGTTACTACAACGAGCCGTGAACCTGTACTTTGACGCCAGCGCATTGGCAAAGTTCGTGATCACCGAGGCAGAGTCCAAGGCGTTGCGCGACTATCTCGCACAGTCACAGGCACCATGTTTGACGTCGCGTATTGCCGTCACCGAGGTGGGGATCGCGACCGCCCGTCGGTTCGGAGCCGTGGCGCCCCACGTGGACGCGAGTCATCCAGGCGAGTTGCGTTTGCCAAAGTTCACTGCCCAAACTCTGCCGGTCAAGGGAATAGTGCTAGACGCGGCGGTCGGTCTTGGCGCGGCTCATCGATTGCGGACATTGGACGCGATTCATGTCGCTACGGCCCAGGCACTGGGGGCGAGCCTAGAGAAGATCATCACGTATGACGCGCGCATGATCACTGCATGCCGTGCACTGGGCTTGCCGGTGGTCTCACCCACGTAGGACCCAGGTCCCATGGTCCCGGGTTGAACGCAACTTAGCCTGACCGCAGTCGCTGATCGCGACGCCGACCAGCGCCAGGAGGCCAACCGTGACTGCCAGCACGGCCGTTGCTCCCGCCGTGAGCACCCTCCCGGCGCGGTTGCGCGTCATGGTGATCACGCTCTTCGCTCTTGCTTCGCTAGTGGCCTTCGCCCCGCAAGCATCGGCTCAAACCACCGGCGTGGACCCCACTGCAGACATCGTCATCTTCTGGGGCGACGGCTGCCCCAACTGCGCTAAGCAAGAAGTCTGGCTAGAAGAACTCGAGGCCCAACACCCGGACCTCAAGGTAGTCCGCTACGAGGTGTGGAATAGCGAGGCCAACCGCGAAATCTTTGTCAGCGTAGGCAACGACCTAGGCTTTGAGGCCGGCTCGGTCCCCACCGCGATCATCGGTGAGCGGGTGTGGATCGGCTGGACCAATGCCATTGAGCAAGACATGGCTGGCGCGGTGTCGCTCCTGGAGCGTGGCGAACAGCCACAACCGGGCGTGTATGGCACCGCAGGCGCGGGCACGTGCTCCACTGACAGCCTTCAATGCAGTGCGGAACCGCCACCCATCATCATCGATGTCCCCCTCTTTGGTGAGGTGTCGCTGGGCAACAAGTCCTTGCTGGTTTCCACCATCATCATCGGCTTTGTGGACGGCATCAACCCGTGCTCGCTATGGGTGCTATCGATTCTGCTGACCATTGTGTTGCGCACCAATTCGCGCCCTCGGGTGCTCGCCATTGGCTCCACCTTCTTGCTGGTGACCGCCGTGATGTACGCGCTCTATATGGCGGCGTTCTACTCGGCGCTCACGGTAGTGGGCTACTTGGGACTCATCCAATGGGTGGTCGCCGCCGTGGCAGGTGTGTTCGGTGTGGTGAGCGTTAAGGACTACTTCGCGTTCAAGAAGGGCTTGTCCTTCACCATCAAGGACTCCGCCAAGCCGGGCATCTACTCGCACATGCGCGCGGCAGCGGGCCACGAGGCTCTCCTGCCCGCTCTAGGGGCAACCATTCTCCTGGCCGTGGGCGTCTCGCTCCTGGAAACTCCGTGCACTGCCGGCTTCCCCGTGCTGTGGACCGGCATGCTGCACGCAAACGGCGCGGGCGCCGCAGAAACGGCCTTCCTGTTTGTGGCTTACATGGTCCCGTTCTTGCTCGACGAACTCATCATTTTCGGAATCGCCGTATTCACCATGAAGTCCTTCAAGATGCAAGAGAAGCACGGCGAGATGCTCAAACTCCTTGCAGGCGTCACCATGCTGGTACTGGCCGCGACCATGGTCATCAACCCCACGCTCATGGAGAACCCGGTGGCCGCGCTCATTCTGTTTGCCGCCGCCTTTGTCTTGGCGCTGGTGATCCACCTGGTGACCACGCGAGTGCGAGCGCGGCTCGCGGTGCGTCGCGCAACGGCCGACGCTGGCGTTGGCCATACCGAGTAGGTGCGGTCAGGCGATAGGCGGATACGCCTTCGGTGGCGGATAAATGGTGAGCCCAGCTTTGACCGCCGTTGTCTCGTGCCAGTGCAGCGCGAAACATGGAACCATTGCGCGCCACATGAAACTACTGTGCTTTGGCGCAGATCGCTGCAACGCCCATTCGCGAGCTGCCAGTGCGACGAGATCCGCGAGTTGGATGATTTCGCGGTCCCATGTACTGAGCGACGGATCGAGCCAGATCGGTGTATCGATAATGAGGTTGAAGTCCGGCCTTGCTGGCCCTTTAGGAGCCAACTTCCGCCGCGACTCATGAACCGCGCCGGACCGGAACAGTCGTTCGTGTTCATCCTGACGATCAGCCACAAACAACACGGACTCACCTACGTAAACATTGGCTGCCGCCTTCGCAACTTCTATGTACAACCTTGCATATGCGGTCGCGACTGCGGAATCACCTTCCGGGAGACCTGACTTGTCCACCACCGCCGCGAACACTAGCGGGCGAAACTTTGCGAACACCTTCTCTAGGTCCCTGGTGAGGTTATTCAACTTGTTGTGCTCAGCAACGCCGGCCCAGCCCAACGGCGCTCCATTCGGAGCGCCTATAGGAGTGTTCGACGTGAGGGCTTGAATGTGTCGAGCTTTCAGTTCCGTTTCCGCCCAGGAAGCGGCCACCGCCTTCTCACCGAAGTACTTGATCCGGACGCTACGGATCTCTCGTGCAAGCGCCTCGCGAGATGAATCCCGCACGCCCACTGCCGCAAGTGCGAAGTACCGGCCACGCCCAGCGTCGCCTATCGGTACGCCCGTGTTCCCGGACTCATCCACATAGAACAGAAGCATTCGCCCCCCTCACTAGTGAGCCCACCCTATTCGCTGGCTACGCAGCTTTCTCGGCGAGCATCTTGATCCCCAGTCGCATGTCCTCGGGCGGCAAGTAGAACGGCAGCCTGAAGTGGTTCGCCCCCGCACCAGGCATCACCTCAAAGGCAGACCCCGGAGCGACAGGTGCCC
>JAEYYZ010000166.1 GCA_023428185.1 Actinomycetes bacterium | reverse complement strand
TCTCGTCATGCGTGGCGCGTGCCATGGTGTGGCCTCCAGTTCAATGAGGGGATCTCCCTTGATGTCCATATTGCCACTTCGGTAAAGAAAGTGCGACGGACAGGTAATACGTTCTCCCTGGACAAACGATCAAGGGCCCGCCGTTGCTGCAATGCCGTGCCACAATGTCGGGATGATCGCAACGCTTCAGACCACGGCCGGTGACATCCGGATCGAACTGTTCCCCAACCACGCTCCCACTACCGTCAAGAACTTCACGGGCCTCGCCACGGGCGAGAAGGCCTGGAAGGACCCCATGACGGGCGCGGAGTCCACCGACCCGTTCTACGACGGCTTGGTGTTCCACCGCGTGATCGAGGGATTCATGATCCAAGGCGGTTGCCCGCTGGGCACCGGTACCGGTGGGCCCGGCTACAACTTTGACGACGAGATCCACCCGGAACTGACCTTCAACGAGCCCTACTTGCTGGCCATGGCCAACGCAGGATTGCGCACCAACCCCATCACGGGCAAGCCGGGGGGCACCAACGGTTCGCAGTTCTTCATCACGGTGGACACGCCCACGTGGCTCAACGGCAAGCACACCATCTTTGGCAAGGTCGCCGATGCCGAGTCGCGCGCAGTCGTGGACGCCATCGCTACCACGGCAACCGATGGTCGTGACCGTCCCCTTGAGGACGTCATGATCACCGGCGTGGTCATCACCGACTAAAGCGCCAGGCCTTCCACTCGCCAATGACGGAGCAACCCCAACAAGCGCCGCCTGTGTGCCCGCGCCATCCGGGCACGGTGGCGTACGTGCGTTGTCAAAGGTGCGAGCGGCCCGTGTGTCCGCAGTGCCAAGTGGCGGCACCCGTCGGCGTGCTGTGTGTGGATTGCGTGCGCGAGGCCAATCGGGCAGCACCCGCGGTCAAGTCCAGGCTGGGTTTCAAGGCGGCCTTTGGGACCCCGTGGGTCACGTACGCGCTCATCGCCGCGAGTGTGGTGACATACCTTGTAGCGCCCGTGCTCCTGGGCGCGGACTGGCGCTTGCATTTGGGCATGTGGCCGCAATGGAGCCCCGAGTGGGGAGCGGCCTACCCGGCATCGGGCGTGGAATGGTACCGATGGATCACGTCAGGGTTCGTCCACTTTGGACTGCTCCACTTGGGTCTCAACATGTTCGTGTTGTGGCAGTTCGGCACTCAATTGGAACCGGCGCTGGGCCGCGCCCGCTTCTTGGGGCTCTACGCCGGTTCGTTGCTGGGTTCAAGCCTGGTGGTGTTCTTTCTGGGCGGCGAGGGTAGCGTCCACGGCGGTGCCTCCGGTGCCATCTTTGGAGTGATCGCTGCGTTCGCCATCGTATTGCGCAAGCTCAAGCTTGAATGGGTGAACATGGCGGCCTTTGCCGGCATCTGGCTCGTGATGGGTTTCTTTGCCACCGGGTTGTCGTGGCAAGGTCACCTCGGCGGAGCGATCACAGGTGCGCTGATCATGGTCGCTATGTTGCGAAGTGTGGACCGGCGGCAAAACACAACGGTGTAGTTTTCCCCCGTCTGTGTACAAACCTGGGGAGAATCACACCGATGTGATTCACTTCCAGCGTGTCAGCAAACCCATCGCGGTGATGAGGAACACAAACCCCACGATGAGGTTCCAGTTGCCGATATCCAACGGATACTGCGCGCTCGTCACGTAATAGGTGATGATCCATGCGGGCCCCAACACCAAGAGCGTGACGATGGTGGGAAGAAGCCACTTGGGATTCTCGGACTTTGGCTTGCCCAGGTTGCGCGGCACCTTGTACGCCTTGGTTTCACGCTTCTTAGATTCAGGCACAGTTCACTCCACCTTCTGCCACGCCACCGCGGCGGGACGATGCCACATAGCGTACCCGTGGCACTTTAGAAGCGGGTGCGCGTCAACTACCCTTGGGCGTTATGGCCGTTGACTCTCTCGCCCCAGGCGTAGTCGACCCCGGCCTGCCCGCATCGGGGCGCGGTGGCTCGCGCCGAAGGCTGGATGTTGCACTCGGTGTGGTGGGGGAAGTACTTATCACTGCTGGAGTGCTCCTGGGCCTTTTTGTGGTGTGGCAACTCTTCTACACGGACGTTCAGTCCGACCGCGCTCAGGATGCGGTACTGGATTCTCTGGAATGGGTAGAGCCAGTGGTGGGTGTGGGGCAGAACACGGGCACCGACGACATCACCGGTGAACTCACCGTGATCCCGCTCATCCCTGAGGAACTGAAGACGTACTCTCCCAACGGTGCACCCGTGATGGCGCAGCCAGCCCACACCGCCACGTTCGCCACGTTGTACGTGCCGCGGTGGGGGCAGGACTACATCAAACCGATCTCTCAAGGTGTCACTCGACGGGATGTACTGGACCGCCTGGGGATTGGGCATTACCCCAACACCGCCATGCCGGGCGCGGTGGGCAACTTTGCCATCGCAGGGCACCGCACCACATACGGCAAACCCTTTGCTGATGTTGACCTGCTCCAGGTGGGCGACAGCCTGGTGGTGCAAACCGAAGCAACCTGGTACGTGTACCAGGTCACAAGCATGGACATCGTGGAACCCACTTACGTTCAAGCGATCGCCGACAACCCCCTCAACCCAGGCTCACCGGCCACCACTGCCATGATCACCTTGACCAGTTGCCACCCCAAGTTCTCGGCAGCACAGCGGTACATCGTGCACGGCGAGCTGGTCTACTGGGCGCCCACCGGCCACGGATTCCCGTCCGAGATTGTGGAGAGTGCGTAATGTACGGCGCATTGTGGCGAGTGTTGCCCGGTCCCCGGTGGGCCCGTGCCGCCGCGCTGGTACTCGCCACGGCCATCGTGGTACTGGTGCTCTTTGAATGGGTGTTCCCCTGGGTATCTTCAGTTCTTCCCTATCAAGAACAAACCGTGGAGTGACCGTGACGCGCATCTTGGTGATCGACAACTACGACTCGTTCGTCTACACGATCGTGGGCTACCTGCGTCAAATGGGCGCTGAAACGGTGGTAGTACGCAACGACGCCGTGGCCGATGCCGGTCCCGTCACCGACTACGACGGTGTGCTTGTTTCCCCTGGCCCGGGCACCCCCACCGATGCCGGAGCCTCCATGGACGTCATCCGTGAGTGCGCAAAGCACGGTGTTCCCATGTTGGGCGTGTGCCTGGGCCATCAAGCGTTGGCTGAGGTGTTCGGTGGCGTGGTGTCCCACGCGCCCGAACTCATGCACGGCAAGACGTCTTCGGTGGAGCACCACGGCGACTCAGTGCTTACAGGTTTGCCGAGCCCTTTCACCGCAACGCGGTATCACTCCCTTGCAGTGGAGCCGGCAACGGTGCCCAAGGAACTCGAGGTGACATGCGCCACCGCGAGCGGCATCATCATGGGCTTGCAGCACAAAGACTTGCCACTCACGGGGGTGCAGTTCCACCCCGAATCTGTACTCACTGAAGGTGGCCATCGCTTGCTCGCCAACTGGCTCGAGGTGTGCGGCCTACCGGATGCGGAAGCCCGTTCGGCTGGGCTCACACCGCTCGTGCGGCGCTAGCTGGCGCTCAACCAGCCGTTCCAGGTGACGATCAACAGCATCGTCACGGCGAATCCCACGGGCTGATTGAGCCACAGGAATGTGCGCCAGCCTCTGTTGGCGTCCTCGCACGTGGCATCGGTGATGCGAGCAAATCGCGCTACCGAGGCGGCGTAGGCCAGAGGTAGTGCGGCAGCGAGAATCCCGGGCC
>JAEYYZ010000139.1 GCA_023428185.1 Actinomycetes bacterium | reverse complement strand
CCCGGTAGTCGTGCGTCTGACCTGGCGGGCTCAACCGTGGGACCACGTTGATTAACGCCGATGCCGCAAGTGGCGTGCCGAGCGAGACGGGGGTTTCGGTGTGGGGCGCGTCAATGACCCAGCCGATCAGATCGGCGCCTGCCAGGCGTGACTGCACTTGTCGCAACGCGTTAGCGCGCCACTCCTCAGTGGCTAGCACCTCCACTGCTGCGTACATCAGCTCCCCCAGGCGGACAATCTCTGCGGCGTCGCCGGGGGTCGCCCGGCGGATCACCGGTGCCACTGTCACGAGGATTTCCGTTCCTTGGCGGCATCACCGCGCAACGACATGAGCGCCACGTTGTCGCGTTTCTCAAAGAACCCCATACCCAAATACATGGGCAAGCCCACCGGTGTGGCGTGAAGTTCAATCACTTCGATGCCGCGCCGGTCCGTCTCCTCCAGGAGCGCTTTCATGATGGCTTTTGCGTGACCCTTGCGATGGTGTTGCGGCGCTGTAGACACCCACTGCACGTAGCCCACCAGGCGGGAATGCCGTCCCGGGCGAGGCAGGCGCGGCGCGATGTTCATAAGACCACACGCCGCCAGCCCACCCTCGGGCGCGTCAATGACGTACCCGATGAGGTCCTTGCCCAGCCGCTCTTTGACTAAACTCGTGGACTCCAACGCCCACGTAGGAGTGGGCTTGGCTCCCCCTGCCTTATACATGAGCGCACCCAAGTGGACTATCTCGGCAGCGTCGTCTGGCGTTGCCTGCCGGGGCTTGGGCATTGTTAGCGCCACACCACCGCAACGACGATGTTGACCAGAGTCAAAACTGCGACCGCCCAGTACGCCCATACCGGCGCCTTCTTGCGCTGCGACTCGGCGATACCGGCAATGGCCAACGCCAACACCAGTTTCACGGTGATCTTGACGTTGTCAGGTTCAACATCGTTGGCGTACATCATGCCTACCAGAGCGATGCCTGTCACGATCTGTGCGCGAGCACCCCACACCATCGCCATCGTGATGGTCTTGGTCTTGGCTCGCAACTGGTCAAGAGCGGGGCCGATGATGGCCGCGAGTCCCACAAAGTGAAGCACCAACAATACGTAACGCAGGGCCTGCATGACCCCTCCTTTCGTCTAGGAGCGATGCTAGCGCGGCCTATCCTGAGCCGTGTGACCCACGCCCACAGACGGCCTGCTCTAGGAGCGTTCTACGCGTTGCTTGGCGCGCTCCTCTTTGGCATCAACGGTTCGGTCGCCAAGGTGGTGATGGCAGCCGGGATCACCGCACCCCAGTTGACCTTCTTGCGCGGACTTTCGGCCGCAGTGATTGCGGGTGCCGTGCTCCTGGTGACCGCGCGCGAGCAATTCGTGGTGACAAAGCGAGAGCTAGCGGGGCTGGCCGCGCTGGGCATCGGCGGCCTTGCAATGATCCAGTGGCTTTACGCCGTGGCAATATCTCGCTTGCCCGTAGGTGTCGCACTCCTCATCCAGTACACCGCGGTGATCATCGTGGCACTCACGGCGTGGTTCGTGTTCAAGGAGCGAATTCACGGCAGAGTGTGGCTCGCCATTGCTGCAGTGCTGGGGGGTCTCGCCGTGGTCGCACGAGTGTGGGACAGCCGTCTCGATGCCGTGGGTGTGGTGGCCGCTATCGCCGCGGCCTTCGCTTACGCGTTTTACTTTTTGGCGGGCGAACGCGGTGTAGCGCGTCGCCCCGCGCTCGCTGTGGCGTTTTGGGCTTCGCTCTTTGCCACCGCATTCTGGTTGCTCTTCAGCGGCTGGTGGCAACTGGACCCGGCCTTGCTAGTGCAGACGACGTCACTGACCGGAGCGCTCGAGGACTTCAATCCACCGCTATGGGTTCCCCTCCTGTGGGTCCTCACGTTGGGCGCGTTTGCGCCGTTCGTGTTGTCGTTCTCCGCTTTGCGGCACCTATCTGCCACTGCGGTGGGCATCCTGGCATCGTCCGAGGTGCTTTTTGCCTTTGTCGTGGCATGGTTGTGGCTCGGTGAAGCAATGGCTGCCATAGAAATCGCCGGGGCGGCGGTGGTTCTCGCGGGCATCGTGATCGCTCAAACTGCTCGCGAGCGACGCGTAGCCCCGTCGGCCGGGCCGGTAGCGTCCGAACCCCTAGAGGTTCCGTAGCAGACAGCCCGGCCTCGGGATTTCTTAAGGGCCGTCGGTGTCTGCCCCTGCGTCCGCAAGAGCCTGCGCCGCCTCATCGTTGCCGCGTGCCACTGCCCACTCGTAGGCAGTGCTTCCGGCATTGTCGCGCTGCTCCAAATCAGATCCGGCCGCAATGAGGAACTCCACTGCTTCCACCTCATTGTTGAATGCCGCGTACATGAGCGCGTGGGCCTGAGTGCCTTCAAGGAGGTTGACATCCACTCCGGCGCTGACGAGAGCCTCGAGCGCCTCCACGTTGCCCTCGCGCCCCGCACGGTGGATCGCCGTGGTGGCGTAACCCTGAGCATCGGCGAGGTACGGGTCTGCGCCCGCATCCAAGAGCGCCTGCACCGTGGCGCCGTCCGCTCTGTCGGCGGCCAGCATGAGCGCGGAAGAAGCGTGCGCAGCGGTAGCGTCGACATCCGCTCCCGCCTCAACCAGCAGCGGAATCATTTGAGCTTGGCTCGCAAGCGCCGCGACATGAATGGGCTGATTACCTGAGCCGAGGTCCTCATTGACAGGCGCGCCTGCCGCGAGCAGCGCCTTGCGCGTGGCAACGTCACCGTCTTGGATGGCAGCCAGCAACTGCGGACCCCACGGCGCTTCCGCATTTATCGATACACCGGGCGCTTCGGTAGTTGGTGTCTGCGCGGTTGGACTCGCGCAGCCCGCCAGGGCGAGCAGCCCAGCCGCGATGAGTGGCAATGTGGCTGCTCTAGTGCGTAGCAATTTCATGATGATCTCTCCCCTTCGAGCCACAGGATGCGGCCCTGGAGCGAGTATCTCCACGCGCGAAGGTGCGCACGCGCGCGCCTCAGATCGTTACCGTTTTGAAATCACCGGCTCACGAGCAGCGCGCCCGGAACTTCTAGTCCAAGTAGTCGCGTAGCACCTGGGAACGCGAAGGGTGACGCAACTTGGACATGGTCTTGGACTCGATCTGGCGGATGCGCTCGCGGGTCACACCAAAGACTCGGCCAATCTCGTCTAGCGTCTTCGGCTGGCCGTCGGTGAGACCAAAGCGCATGCCCACCACTCCAGCTTCACGGTCGCTGAGGGTGTCCATCACCTTGCTGAGTTCTTCTTGGAGCAACGTGAAGCC
>JAEYYZ010000108.1 GCA_023428185.1 Actinomycetes bacterium | reverse complement strand
TCAAGCGGTTGCCGCAAGGTTTGGAGAACGTGCACCGAGAACTCAGGGGCTTCATCCAGGAACAACACGCCGCCATGGGCGCGAGAGATCGCACCCGGCCGCGCAAGCATGGCTCCGCCACCCACTATCGCGGCCGCGGAGGAGGAGTGGTGTGGCGCCTCATACGGCGGTCGCACCATGAGCCCTTGGGAGGCATCCAACGTCCCGGCGAGCGAGTGCACCGAGGTGGCGGCAAGTGCATCGGTCTCGCTCAGCGGCGGCAAGATGCCCGGCAACCGAGACGCAAGCATGGTCTTGCCCGCCCCAGGTGGGCCAGCGAGCAACATGTGATGTCCACCCGCCGCTGCAACCTCGAGCGCCCATCGCGCCTCTTGCTGGCCGCGCACATCCTCCATGTCCCCGGGCATGGCAGCCATGGCCACGGCCGTTGACACGGCGTTCACCGCCTCGAGCGCGCCGGACGGGCGGGCATCGTCATTACCCAATTCCCGCGCCAACTCCGCGAGGGTGGCAACAGCGCGCACGCGGGCGCCGGGAACCAGTTGCGCCTCATCCGCATTGCCGGCGGCCACCACTACGCGCGTGAACCCCGCGTCTACCGCCGCGACCACTGCAGGCAACACCCCGCGCACGGGCCGGACTCGCCCGTCGAGCCCCAACTCCCCCACGAACACCGCGTCCCCCACTGCGCGAGCGTCAATCAGCCCCGCAGCGCTCAGCACGGACACGGCAATCCCTAAGTCGGTACCTGAGCCCGATTTGGGCAACGATGCCGGGGACAGATTCACGGTGATGCGCCGCTGCGGCCATTGCATGCCTGAACTCGCCACGGCGGCCCGGACCCTGTCCCTGGACTCCTGGAGCGAGGCATCGGGCAAACCCACGATGGTGAAAGCGGGTAGTGACGCCGCGATGTGGGCCTCAATATCGATGACATGCCCCGTGAGTCCCGTGAGCGCGATGGATCGCGCCCGCCCAATCACGACACGCCCCGCAGGTGCTCCACATGGGCTGCCCCTGCGCGAGCAACCGTCACGGCCATCACGTCGATGCGCACGCCGTCAAAGCGCTCGGATTGCCCAGTGAGCCAGGCCCCCGCCAAGCGCCGCAATCGAGCCAGTTTGGCGGGCGTCACGGCTTCTTGAGGAACCCCGTACGCATGCGTGCGGCGAGTCTTGACCTCCACCACCACCAGGCACTCGCCATCAATGGCGACGATGTCTATCTCTCCGTCAGCGCACCGCCAATTGCGGGCGAGCACTTCCCACCCGGCTTCGCGCAGAGTGCGCGCTGCCACATCTTCGCCGTAGCGACCCACCTCGTCCTTTGCGGCCATGTGCCACCTCCTGGACGAGGGTGGCGCTAAGCGCACGCGGCAATCTCACAGAGGCACGAAGTCAGGGGAAGGCGCGGGACAACTCACACCTGGGTACGACAACGCGCTACCGCGCGCGCAACTGCCGGATGTCCGGGATCGCGTCGTCGTCGTGAGCGAGTTCCTCGATGTTGACGTCCTTGAACGTCACGACGCGCACGTTCTTGACCAACCGGGCGGACCTATACACATCCCACACCCACGCGTCGGCCATCATCACTTCAAAATAGATGTCAGTGCCGGAGGACTTCACTTGCAGGTCTACTTTGTTGGCCAAGTAGAACCGCCGCTCCGTTTCCACTACGTAGCGGAACAGGCCCACGACGTCGCGATACTCACGGTAGAGAGCGAGTTCCGCCTCGGTTTCGTAGTTCTCCAGGTCTTCGCTGCTCACGAGCCCATCCTATTGCGGCACCACGCACGCGGACGTGGCTGGCAACTTCCATGACACACGATGCATTGATGAGGGCCCCCAAGCTCGGATCGCCTCGAGGTGTTCCGCCGCGCCATACCCCTTATTGCCTTCCCAGCCGTAATGCGGGTACTCCGCATGGGCCGCACGCATGATGGCGTCCCGCTCCACCTTGGCCAACACCGAGGCGGCGGCGATAGAGGCGCAGAGTCCGTCACCTTTCACCACCATCGTCACTGGCGCCGATGCCGGGGCGGGTTCATCCGCCGTCTTACCTTCACCGGAGCTTGCGGCAAACAAGTCCACTGCGGGCGCGGTCAGCCAATCGTGACGGCCGTCAAGCAAGATCGCGTCTGGGATGACACCCACAGACGCGATAGAGGCGAGTGCCCGCAGTCCAGCTAAACGCAAAGCACCCACGATTCCACGCGCGTCAATCTCGGCGGGGCTCGCGTGGCCCACGGCGCGTGCCACGCCAAAGCCGGCCAGGGCGTCGGCGATCATCTCGCGCTTGATGACGGGGAGTTCTTTGGAATCGGCGAGGCCTTCTGGCCATTCGACGCATCGCGACACCGCCACCACACCCACGCTCACAGGCCCGGCAAGGGCGCCACGGCCCACTTCATCGATTCCTGCGACTACGCTCGCGCCGGAATCCCACAACCGGGATTCAAAGTCGAGGGACACTGCCACGAGACGACCTTAACTGGACCGGGGCCACAGGCGGTGGACCGTAGCCGGTGTCGAGCGCTTAAGACTGCGGTGGGTCGAACTCGGGATACGGATTGCCGATGCCGCTCCAGTGCGGCAACGGCCACACCACCACAAATGCGGTGCCCACCACGTTGCTCGCTGGGATGGTGCCGCCGCCAGGGTCACCCATGTGGGCGCGGGAATCGGCGGAGTTGGAGCGGTTGTCGCCCATGACCCACAAACGGTCCGGCCCCACGTCAACACTCCACTCAAAGGAGCAACTGGTGGTTCCGGGCTTGAGGTAATCCTCTGGCAAAGCTTGGCCGTTCACGGTGATGGTGTCTGTCACGGGGTCGCACGCGACGGTATCGCCGGGCAGGCCAATCACGCGTTTCACCAAGTGCTCACCGGCATCTTCAGGCAGCAACCCTACGAAGGTAGCGACTTCAGTCCACACGGCGGCAATGCCAGTGGGTGCGGCCGTGGGGGATCCGTCGAGCCAGCCGCCTGGGTCCTTGAACACCACGATGTCTCCGCGGCGCTGCTCCAGCGGGTCTGGGCGCCACTTGGTGACCAGGATTCGGTCCTTGATCTGGAGGGTGTTCTCCATGGAGCTGGAGGGAATCCAGAAGGATTGGAAGAAGAACGTTTTGAGGATCAGTGAGAGCACCAAAGCGCTTCCCACCACGATCAGGATCTCCTTGACCCAACCCCACAAACGCCTACCGGCGGACGGGGTGACCCTGTCCGCCGGTGCGTTTGTTGCAGTGCTAATGCTTAGTTCTCGCGCTTCTCGCGGATGCGCGCCTTCTTGCCACGCAGCTTGCGCAGGTAGTAAAGCTTGGCGCGGCGCACGTCACCGCGGCTCACCAACTCAATGTGGTCGATGGTGGGAGCGTGTACAGGGAAGGTGCGCTCCACGCCCACGCCAAAGGAGATCTTGCGGACGGTGAACGTCGCGCCGATTCCCTTGCCCTGGCGGCCAATGACTACGCCCTGGAAAACCTGGATACGCGAACGGTTACCTTCAATAACCTTCACGTGGACCTTGATGGTGTCACCGGCACGGAAGGCCGGGATGTCGTGGCGGATTTGATCCGCGATGACTGCGTCAAGCTTCTGCATGACTTCTACTCCTCGCACACGCCACAGGTCCTGCACGGTTCTGCCCTAAGGCATCGAAAAGGTGAAGCTCGCTGCGGCTTATGCCCCGACCCCCTGTGGCAGGTCCGGACGCCGTGCGTGCCGACTGACTATTGTGCCATACCGATGCCGCAGGGCCAGGCGCGGGAGAGTTCGCCTACTCCGCGGGTGGGCTCCGCTACTCCGCGGGAGGCAAGAGGTCAGGCCTGCGCTCACGCGTGCGCTGCACCTGCTGCTCATGCCTCCACGCGGCGACCTTGCCGTGGTGACCGCTGAGTAGTACATCGGGCACATCCAAACCCCGCCACGATGCCGGGCGAGTATAGGAGGGGTACTCGAGCAAGCCGTCGGCATGGCTTTCTTCCACTATTGATTCCGCGTTGCCCATGAAGCCGGGGATGAGCCTCGTGATGGCCTCGATCATCGCCACGGCGGCCACCTCTCCCCCGTTGAGGACGTAGTCACCTAGCGACACCTCCAGCACTCGGTGCCCCGCGCCCACATAGTGCTCGGCCACGCGCGCGTCGATGCCTTCGTAGCGCCCACAGGCGAACACCAACTGGTCGGCGCCCGCGAGTTCCTGGGCCAGGGCTTGCGAGAACGGCACTCCGGCCGGGCTGGGAATCACCAATACGCCCGATGCCGTAAGCAGTTGGTCCAAAGCCTCGCCCCACACGTCGGGCTTCATCACCATGCCCGCGCCGCCGCCAAACGGGGCATCGTCCACGGTGTGATGGTTGTCGTGCGTCCAGTCGCGCAAGTTGTGGACGCGCAGGTCTACGAGCTCGGCTTGGCGGGCCTTGCCTAGCAGCGATACATCAAGCACCGTGAAGAACTCAGGGAAGATGCTGACGATGTCGATCCTCATGACGCGCCGCCTGCTGTTTCGCCGGTGTTCTCGGGGGTCTCGCCACTGAGGAGTCCGTACGGCGGGGTGACGATGACGCGACCTCCAGCGGCGTCGACCTCCGGCACAAACTCCTCCACAAACGGGATGAGGGCCACATGGCCGTCAGGTTGGCGGACCTCAAGCAAGTCATGAGCGGGCATGTCTATCAGGTCAGTGACCTCACCGAGGACCGTGCCGTCGGGGCGTTCCACACGCAGACCCACGAGGTCATGGACATACCAGGCGTCCTCTTCTTCTTGGGAATCCGCTTCCATGACCAGCGCGACGCCACGCGCCGCCTCAGCGCCGTTGCGGTCCGAGATCTGCTCAAACTGGACCCACCACTTGCCGGCCTGGGTGCGCACCTTGGAGATAGTCAACGGGCCCGCCGACGCCGGTTCCGTCTGGTACTGCGCACCCACGGTGAGGCGTTGCTCTGGAACATCCGTGCGCACGTCAAGGGAGACCTCACCTTTGAGTCCGTGGGCGCGGGAGATGCGGGCAACAGTGACGATCATGCGCACAAGCCTAGGCGGCACGCGGCTGCCCCAAAGCCCTGGAAGCGACGAAGCCCCGGGCTGTGGGCCCGGGGCTTCGCTTCACGAGTTGCTTCTAGTTGACGTCCACAAAGTTCACGCGTACGTCATCACGCGCTACGGCGTCGATGACGGTACGGATCGCTTGTGCGGTGCGTCCACGGCGGCCGATCACTCGCGGCAGGTCGTCGGGGTGAACCACCACGTTGAGGGTGGCGCCACGACGCCCGGAGCGTTCGGTCACTCGCACATCGTCCGGGTTGCGCACGATGCTGCGGATCAAGTACTCCAGGGCCTCGAGGACCATGTGCTACTTCTCCTCGGCGGCTTCTTCGGCCGG
>JAEYYZ010000100.1 GCA_023428185.1 Actinomycetes bacterium | reverse complement strand
CATCGCCAACGCCCCTCAACCCTCCGGTAGCGCCCACTTCATCGCCAACGCCCCTCAACCCTCCGTCCGAAGAAGCGGTTCCTGCGACTTCGTCTCCAGTGATCGATCCGTTTGCGATCATTCCGGGGGGCGAGCAGGTAGGCGATGCGTCAGCGACACCGGCAGAGCCACCCGTCCCCGAGTTACCGCGGGGCACGCAATCGCATGTGGTGGTGCGGGGTGAATCCCTATGGTCCATCGCGGCAGGTGTGCTCGGCGAGGACGCAAGCACGGCGGACATAGCCAACGCCTGGCCGCTGCTGTACGCGGCAAACGCCGATCTCATCGGCGACGATCCCGGCCTCATTTACGTCGGTCAGGAACTCACCATTCCCGGAGGGCTCCGATGAGCGCCGTGGCCCTAGCCCCTGCGGGGGTGGCGCCACAGTCGTGGGAACTGAAGGCACCGGGGAATGTCTACACCCGGCCCAAGAAGGCTCTTGGCGACCCCACACCGCTCGCGTGCACCGTCGCCAAGACGGCTACTGAGGTGGCACTGGGCGCCGACGGGCTCGACAAACTCAATCGCTGGGTCTCCACCGATGTCCGCGCTCGCTTGGCGCGACAGCAGTCCCTATCACGACGCGGTGGGTACGCATTGAAGGGCACCGTGGGGATCGTGCGAGTACGGGTTTACCGCGTGAGCGCGCGTGCCGCAGAGGTCTCGATCGTGGCACGGGAGGGTGACAGGGTGCGCGCCATCGCTATGCGCCTCGAAGAACTTGCAGGACGCTGGCAGGCCACAGCTATCGATGTGGGGTGAACCTACTCTTCGTTCTTCCCGTGGCACATCTTGTACTTCTTGCCTGAACCACAAGGGCACTGAGCGTTCTTAGGCGTACCAGGGAACGAACCCTCCGCAGCTGCAGCCGCCTTGGCAGCACCAGCCTTGGGCTTCACCGTCTTAGCCGCACCCGAACCATCATCAGCGGGCCCGGAATAGGTGAGCGCACCCATGTTGGACTGCATCATGGTTGCACCACCCGTAGCAGTCCCCTGCTGAGCCACACGCCGCTGAGTCGCGGAAGGCCCGGCAGGCGCAGCAGGAGCTGCGCTAGAACCACCCGCCACCGCGGTAGCGGCAGCCTGCGACGCGTTCAGAGTCCCCTGCTGCGCGGCCAACGCCGCCTGCTGCTCAGGAGTCACCACACGCTTCTCCACGCGATACAACACCTGCAACGTCTGCTCCTTCACAGAATCAGACATCGCCTGGAACAACTGGTGACCCTCACGCTGGTACTCAGTGAGCGGATCACGCTGACCCATGGAGCGCAAACCAATGCCCTCCTTGAGGTAATCCATCTCATACAAGTGCTCACGCCACTGCGTATCCAGCACCTGCAACAACACCTGGCGCTCCACCTGACGCAACACATCCGCGCCCAAACGTTCCTCTTGCAACTCGTAAGCCACCTTGGCATCGGCCGTAAGCTCACGCTCCAAGAACCGAGACGTCAAGGCACTCACGCCGCCAGCCTCTTCCACCACCTCATCAATGGTCAGCGAGACGGGGTACAAGGCACGCAACTCAGTCCACAGACCCTCAAGGTCCCAGTCATCCGGCGCGCCCACCTGAGTGCGAGCCCGCACCATCGCCGTCACGATGTCATCAATGAACTTCACCATGTCCTCATGCACGGACTCGCCGTTGAGGATGCGGCGGCGTTCTGCGTAAATCACTGTGCGCTGCGAGTTCATCACGTCGTCGTACTTGAGAATGTTCTTACGAGCCTCAGCGTTGCGGCCCTCAATCTGAGCCTGAGCGCTACGCACACCACGCGACAGCATCTTGGACTCAATGGGCAGATCGTCAGGCAACGCCCCAGAGTTCATCATGGTTTGCGCCAAGCCGGACTGGAACATCCGCATCAAGTCGTCTTCAAGAGACAAATAGAAACGCGACTCACCAGGGTCGCCTTGACGGCCAGAACGTCCACGCAACTGGTTATCAATACGGCGAGACTCATGCCGCTCAGTGCCGAGCACGTACAGACCGCCCGCCGCGAGCACCTCTTCATGCTCCTTGGCCACGGCCTTTTGCGCCTCTTCCAAGACGCCGTCCCACACGCGCTCGTACTCCTCGGGGCTTTCGTGCGGATCCAGGCCGCGCCTGTGCATCTCTTGCACCGCGCGGAACTCCGGGTTACCACCCAGCATGATGTCGGTTCCACGGCCGGCCATGTTGGTGGCCACGGTGACTGCACCCTTGCGCCCTGCCTCGGCAACCACGGCAGCCTCGGCCTCGTGCTGCTTGGCGTTGAGGACGTTGTGCACGATGCCGCGCTTGCGCAGTTCCTTGGAGAGCCGCTCCGACTTCTCCACGGACACGGTGCCGATCAGCACCGGCTGGCCGTTGCGGTTGCGTTCCACTACGTCTTCGATGATCGCGTCGTACTTAGCTTGTTCAGACTTGTACAACAAGTCCGGCTCATCCCGGCGGATCATGGGCTTGTGCGTGGGGATGGGGATCACGCCCATGCCATACGTGGAGAACAACTCAGAGGCTTCCGTCTGCGCGGTACCCGTCATGCCCGCCAACTTGTCGTACATGCGGAAGTAGTTCTGCAGCGTGATAGAAGCGTAGGTCTGGTTCTCAGCCTTGATGGGCACGCCCTCTTTGGCCTCGATGGCCTGGTGGAGGCCCTCGCTATAGCGTCGGCCCGAAAGTAAACGGCCAGTGTGCTCGTCAACAATGTTGACCTCACCGTTTTGCACCACGTACTCGCGGTCCCGGCGGAAGAGTTCCTTGGCCCGCACGGCGTTATTGAGGAAGCCGATGAGCGGCGTGTTGGCGGGGTCGTAAAGATTCTCGATACCGAGAGCCTTCTCCACCTTGTCAATACCGGGCTCGAGCATGCCCACGGCACGCTTTTTCTCTTCAACCTCGTAGTCCACGTCCGCGACCATGGGCTTCACCAAGCGCGCAAACTCCACGTACCACTTGACGTTGTCTCCAGTAGCAGGGCCCGAGATGATGAGCGGAGTACGCGCCTCGTCAATGAGGATCGAGTCCACCTCATCCACGATCGCGAAGTTGTAGCCACGGTGAACCACTTGCGAGGGGTCCATGGCCATGTTGTCGCGCAAGTGGTCAAAGCCAAACTCATTGTTGGTGCCGTACGTGATGTCGGCCTTGTATTGAGCCCGGCGGCTGGCGGGGTCTTGCCCCGCAATGACACAACCGGTCTCCATTCCCAAGAACCTGAAGACACGGCCCATCAGCTCAGACTGGTAGCTGGCGAGATAGTCGTTCACCGTCACCACGTGCACACCCTTGCCTGCCAAAGCATTGAGGTATGCGGGGAGCGTGGCCACCAAGGTCTTACCTTCACCGGTTTTCATCTCGGCGATGCTGCCGCTGTGGAGCGCCGCTCCACCCATGAGTTGCACGTCAAAGTGGCGCAAACCCAGCGTGCGCTTGGAGGCTTCACGCACCGCGGCAAATGCCTCGGGCATGAGGGACTCCAACGACTCGCCCTGTGCGTGGCGTTCCTTGAACTCCGCGGTGAGCGCGCGAAGCTCCTCGTCAGTCATCTCCACGTACGCGTCTTCAAACGCGTTGGTAAGAGTGACGACGCGCTGCAAACGGCGTAATTGCCGCCCTTCGCCCATCCGGATGATGCGATCTAGAACTGCCACGTGGTGCTCCGCCTTCCCTGCCAGGGCCTTCACTATCCTAGGCGGTCAGTGAATTGACTCTGGTTCGTCTCGCTGTGGGCGCAACAAAACCACTGCGCCTCCCAACACGATGCCACCCGCGATTGCCGCCCAGCCCAACCGTTCGCTGAGAATCACTACACCCAGAACGGCCGCGACCAGCGGTTCGAGCAACACCACTATGGTCGCAACGAATGGCGGAACCGTCCTGAGCCCATTGAGGTAAAACACGTAGGCGAGCGCGGTAATCGCAATACCGAGGAAGAGCGCCAGGCCCCACCCGTAGGCATCGGACGGGGCAACGATGCCCTGGATAGCGGCCAGCGGCACCAACATGAGGCCACCCGCCGCAAAGGCCACACCCGTGAGCGGCACCGGGGCCAATCCTGGTACAGGAACTCGGTTGATGATGGTGATGGCCGCAAACGAAGCACCACACCCCACGGCAAGCAACGCGCCCACCAGGCCGTTGCGACCTACATCAAGAGAGCCGGAAAGCAAGAGCACCAAGCCCGCGAGCGCAATCACCAGTGCGAGCATCGTCCGTGCCCGCGGCTTGTCCCCACGAACCAGCCAGTCAAAGAGCGCGACAAACACGGGCGCTGAGCCAATAGCGATGAGCGTGGTGAGCCCCACGGACGCGAGCGAAAGCGCGGTGAACAACATGCCTTCGAATGCTGCGGTCAACGCACCGGTAGCGAGCGAACGCACCCACATTGGTCGCGTGAACGCCCGCAAGCGCAACCTGCCCACTACGGCCAAGAAGCCCAACATCGCCACACCAGCGATGAGCATGCGCCACATCGCCACTGACAGCGGTTCCATGCCGGTGTGGCGCACCATGAGCACGCCCACCACCCCACCGCCGCCCCACAGGACGCCAGCGAGAATGACAAAGAGGAAGTCGCGGGTACGCATCAGCAAAGCCTAAGCGCGAGTGGGGCGCTCACTAGCCTCGGTGTGATCAACACCGCCTACGCGTGCCCGCGACCGCGCTCCTAAGCGCTTTCGCGTTCAGCGGATCCAGTTTCCGAGTCACTTGAAGGCTCCAAATGGATCACGCCATACGTCCACCCTCGCCGGCGGTACACGGCACTGGGCAGTCCGCTGTCCGCGTCCAGGAACAAGTAGAAGTCGTGCCCCACTAGTTCCATCTCGTCGATGGCTTGTGGGACCGACATCGGCACTGCCGTGTGGCGCTTTGAGCGAATAGAGATAGGGGTGCCGTCGAGCGGCACTTCCACTACCGAACCCGCAGGCGCTCCTTCCCACGCCTCCACGCTGGTGGCCTCCGCCCCGGCGAGTTCGTCGGGCAAGCGCGTGGGTACCGCGTGGAGTCCCAACTTCCCTTGGTGACGGTGAGCTTTGCGTTCATGGAGTTTGCGCAGGCGCTCTACGACGCGGGCCGTCGCCAATTCCAACGCAGCGACCCTGTCATTCGCCGATGCCTCGGCCCGGATGACACCGCGGTCGTGCAACGTGATTTCCACACGTTCGGTGTCCCCCACTAACCGTGGATTGCGTTCGTGAACCACGTGAACTTCTGCGCGTGTGGCCTTGGGCGCTAGCGCTTGGATCTTGTCCATCTTGTCCATGATCTTGGTGCGCAAGTCGTCTGAAACCTTGGTGTGACGACCAACAATCGCGATGTCCATGACGGTTCACTCCTTGGGGGAAGGCCCGCATGTGGCGGGCGCAGGTGAGAAGAGCGTTCGGGTTGCGTAGCCCCGGATCCGCTGGAGTCACCTCCTCGCTTCAGGAAGTGGCGCTGGTGCCATTAACTTCACCCTAGTCCGGTCTTGTGACACTGCCAACGCGATGTGACGAAGTAGCCGCAATACCAGCGGTGGGCTCCCTCGCCGATGCCAAGACGAGCGCTCCCATCACCGGAGCGAGTGGCTGAGAGAGGCGGCTCGCACACGCCGCGATCGTGGCGCCTGTGGTGAGGACGTCGTCCACGAGCAATACTCCGGCCCCGGGTGGCAGTGGGCGTACCTGCTCCAGTGACACTCCCGTCTTGGTCCAGCGAGTGCGGGCACTCTGGCCGCGAGATTCGCCCCGGCCAAGGTTTAGCGCCTCCACTACGCGAGCATCCGTGCCCGATTCACGCAAGGCAGCGGCAGTAGCGTGCGCCAGGATCACCGGCAAGTTCACGCCTCTTCGTCGGTTGCTCGCCTTGCGCGCGGGGGCGGGCACCACGGTCAGTCTCACTGGCAAAGTTCCTGCTACATGGCATGCTGCGCGCGCCATTGCAGTAGTAAAGAAGGCATCCAAGTCTCGCCTGCCCCCGTCCTTCCACGCTCCCACCATGCGGTGAGCGGTGGCTTCGAGCGGCGTGATGGACCACGCGGGCAGGGTGCCACTGGACCGCATGAGTCGGGGTGCGGCACTTTCGCAACGCAAAGGCGGCTCCCACCACACAGCGGCACAATCGTCGCACCAGCGCACGTCGAAGAGTCCGCAACCCGGGCAGGCCACAGGAACTATGAGGCGTGCGATGTCCGTCGCCGCCTTGGTGACGGCGCGCCACACGTGACCGTCCATTCCACGGTGAGACATCTACCGATGTTGGACGGCGCAGGGTGGCTACTGGTTGATGGTGCCGCATCCGCGGGGACTAGAGACCACCTCGAACGCCTGGGCACGACGACGCCCGCCGGCAACTCCCTCACGCGCGGTGTCATCCCGCAAAGGCAATGTCCGTCACTCCTTGCTCGCGCGGCGCCCAACTATTGCCGGACCGCACATGGAGCTCGCCAGTCTCCGTAACCGCCACCAATGTCCGATCTCCGAACCTCACCGAGAGCGCCACCGCGCCAGTCAAGGTCGAGACCTCGAGAGTTCGCCCGCCCACTGTCGCTTGAAACACATGGCCCGCATCTTCACCGAGGACCATGAAACTCGTGGTGTCGTTCCACGAGACATCGACGGATTGACGCACGCTCGGCGCCAAGGCCAAGGGCTCGCCGAGCGAGATGGGCACGCCCGCAGCGTCACGGACAATCGCCGCTACCTCCACGATCTGCTGATTTGAGGCTCGCGAAAGCACCACCAGGCGGGTGCCGTCCCGTGAGACAGCTATCGATTGAACGGATCTGCCGGACAGCCACGGTGCCGCAATGCTGAGACTTGTGCCGCCGTCAGCATCGGGAGCAAACGCAAGCAGTGTTCCTGTTGAGGTCTGCGCGGTGGTGAATAGCCAACCGAACCGGTCAAATGAAGGACCCACCAAGCCCCCACCCTCCACCACCAACTCCGCGTCTATGAGTTCTTCCGGTGCTGGCGCGGCCGGGTCGTAGGCGATGAACTCTGCCCGGCGACTGGGCGCGTCTGTCAGCCACACGCCCTCAGCCGTGACGTAGGCAGCGCGCGCTCCGTCATAGGACATCGCGAGGTTCCGTGCATCCAGAGGCATCGCCCCGGCTTCATCATCAGTGACGGACAGTGCTGTCCCGTCCCACACACCAAAGCGACCTGCGGCGATGACGGCGGCTGCCTCGTCGGGAATAGGGGCGTGCCCCAGCTGTGGTTGCTCAAGAGCGGTGAGCGCCACGCCACCCACCGTGGTCTCCACACGCGAGACCGAAGGCAGTTTCCCCAGCGTCATCGCCATCTGTTCTGCGGCAAGTGCCCGTTCGTCGGCTGTGCCGGCAGAGCCCGCCGCAAGGGAGACGTGCGCCACGCCATCGGTCACCACCACCGCTTCCACTGCCAAGGACGACGTTGCGGGGAAGCCGGTCACTACGGCGTCGGCGATCCACGGCGACGGGCCCGTGATGAGTTCGCGCGCGGCCAAGGTGGCGATTTGGTCGTTGTTGGCGAACCACCGCACCTCAGGCGCCGCTACCGTCAGGTCGGTGGTGGCAAAGGTGAGTGCCACGGGCTTGAAGTACCTCACAAAGTTGGCTTCAGAGATGATGATCCCGTTGTCCAGTCCAGTGATGCGGTACTCACCGTTTGCATCGGGTGCCACGGTGAACTCCATGATCTGACGAACATCGGGCGCACTCTCCGTCATAATTCCGGACGCATCCACCACGGCCGCGATAGGCAGGCTGTACGTCACAACCCCTGACTCTTCGTTTGGGGTGAGCGTGGCCTGGCGGGAGTCAAACACTGTGACCTTCTCCAACGGCTCCCAGTTGATGGCCGCTTCGCCGGTGAGGAATTCGCGCGCGATATCGAATCCCGTCACCGCCCCACCGGCCGATGCCGTGAGAAAGCCCTGCACTATCGACAATTGGCTGTCGCCTGGCTGGGGTCCTTGCAGAATGGGCAGTACCGGCTCGGGCGTCACGATGCCACCGTCACCCACGCGCACCGGGCCGGTGGTGGGGATGCCTTGGCACCCCGCTAGCACAAGGACCGCGATGAGTGCTGCCATGAGGCGTGGTCGGCCGAACACGCGGGTGGTCATCGTGAGCCTCCTTGAGGGCTGAGCTCCACAACTTCGCCCAACTCGAGAAAGTCTTCCTCTTGCATGGCCAGCGGGAGCGGATGACGGATTCCGAGGCCGCGGGACGTGCGCGGGAGCATGAGCCGGAAGCTTGCCCCCTCCCCGGGCGCTCCCCAGGCCTCGAGGGCGCCTTCATGCAATTGGGCGTCTTCCTTGGCAATAGAGAGCCCTAGGCCGGTGCCGCCCATGGTGCGCGCTCTGGCGGGGTCTGCCCGCCAGAACCTGTCGAAGACTCGTTCCACTTGAGCGGCCGAGAGTCCCACTCCGTAGTCGCGCACCACCACTCCCACGGTGCGCCCGGTGGATGCCACGCCAATGTCCACGGGTTTGCCTTGCGCATGTTCAATGGCGTTGGCGAGAAGGTTGCGCACAATGCGGCTCACTCGCGGCCGGTCCATGGATGCCACGTGGTCGCCCGGAGCAATCCACAACCGCAATTCCACGCCCACGCCCTTTGCTGGGTACGCCATTCCCTCGGCTTGGTCTCGCACAATGTCGGCGAGGTCGTGTTCTTCAAAGTCCAGTTGTGCGGCACCCGCGTCGATGCGCGAGATCTCCAGCAAGTCGGCAAGCAGCGCCTCGAACCGGTCAAGCTGATTGCCC
>JAEYYZ010000004.1 GCA_023428185.1 Actinomycetes bacterium | reverse complement strand
GACTGAGGTGTTGCTCGACTTCCGCTCGCGTGGCTGAGGAAACATCGGCGCGCCCGTTAAGCACTTTGGACACGGTAGAAAGCGAAACTCCTGCTTCCTTGGCGATGCTCTCTAGCGTGACGCGTCGGCGCGCTTGTGGATGTGCCACGGAAATACCCCCGAACTCAACGATAGTTTCGTCACTATAGCCTTCGTGGGCTTGTGTCGCGTAGTGCATCGTTATCGAAACTGTGAACGGTCACTTGATTGTGCGGCGCGGGCACCGTACTCTAATCGCCACCACAAGTTTCCATCAGACTCCCGAAACTTTCGCACTTCCACCCCTGCACGAGGAGCGGCAACGATGCCCACCACCCCACCGCCCGCAGTCGACTTCGCCTTCCAGGACGCCTCACTGCCGCTTGCAGAACGTGTCGAGAGCCTCGTAAGTCAAATGACGCTGCAAGAGAAGGTGGGCCAACTCATGGGCGTCTGGGTAGGGGCGTCCGATGCTGGGGAGCCGGTAGCCCCCCACCAACACTTGCAACACCCAGCGGCGGACCTGGAAGGGCTCATGCCGCACGGCATCGGGCAACTGACTCGCCCTTTTGGAACTCGCCCCGTGGACCCGGCGGTGGGCGCCTTGAGCCTGGCGCTGTCGCAGCGGCGCATCCAATCCGCCAACCGCTTTGGCATCCCCGCGCTCGCGCACGACGAATGCCTTGCAGGCTTTGCCGCGTGGGGCGCCACGGCCTATCCGGTGCCGCTGTGCTGGGCGGCCACCTTTGAGCCCACGTTGATTGAGCGTATGGGCGCACAGATTGGCACAGACATGCGTGCGGTGGGCGTTCACCAAGGCCTCGCGCCAGTGATGGACGTGGTGCGAGATCTACGGTGGGGCCGCGTGGAAGAGACCATGGGTGAGGATCCATTCTTGGTGGGCGCCACCGGAACCGCGTATGTGCGGGGCATGGAGAGTGCGGGGGTGGTGGCGACCCTCAAGCACTTTGCGGGCTATTCCGCATCCAAAGGTGCACGCAACTTGGGTCCCGTTACGGTGGGCCCGCGCGAGTTCGCGGACGTCATTCTGCCTCCCTTTGAAATGGCCGTTCGCGAGGGCAAGCCCCGCTCCGTCATGAACTCCTATTCGGACGTTGACGGCCAGCCAGCCGCATCCAACCGGGAGCTCCTCACTGGCCTGTTGCGGGAGACGTGGGGCTTCACCGGCATTGTGGTGGCGGACTACTACGCCGTGGCCTTCTTGCACCAATTGCACCGCGTGGCCGCCAACCCTGCTGAATCTGCGCGGCTAGCGCTCAGCGCCGGAATCGACGTGGAGCTGCCCAACGTGGACGCCTACGGCGAGCCGCTCATCCAGGCCATAGAGCGCGGAGAGGTGGCGGAGGAACTCATCGACACTGCACTGCGCCGTGTTCTCACACTCAAAGGCGAACTGGGCTTGCTAGACGCCGACTGGAATGCGGTTCCCCCCGCCCTATCCAGTGCCGCACCCGCACCCGGCGAGCACCTTCCTCACGCCGATGCCGTGCGCGGCTCCGTCTCCCTGGACACCGATCAAGGCCGCGCCATTGCCCGCGAGATCGCCCAGAAGTCCGTGACCTTGCTGTCCAATGACGGCACCCTGCCACTCGCCCACCCCACCCGCGTGGCCGTCATTGGTCCGGCCGCAGACTTTGAGTTCGCCGTACTCGGCTGCTACTCGTTCCCCGCGCACATTGGCGTTCAGTACCCGGGCACACCCACCGGGATCCGTATCGCCACGCTCCTCGAGTCCGTCACCGCAGAATTCTCTGGGGCAACTATCACCCACGTGCCGGGCACCTCGCTTGATGGCGGGGAAAAGGACACGATCGCCGATGCCGTGACCGCCGCCCGCGACGCCGACGTGGTGATCCTCGCGCTCGGGGACCGCGCCGGACTCTTTGGCAGGGGCACCTCCGGCGAGGGCTGCGACGTGGAGGACTTGACGCTTCCCGGCGCTCAAGGAGCCTTACTGGAGGCAATCCTCGACACGGGCACCCCCACCGTCCTGACGCTCTTGTCAGGGCGTCCATACGCCCTCGGCACCGCGCCTTCGCGAGCCGCCGCCATCGTCCAGACCTTTTTCCCCGGCGAGGAAGGCACCGGCGCCATCGCGGGCGTACTGAGCGGCCGCATCAATCCGAGCGGCCGCCTCCCTGTGGGAGTGCCCGCCACCGCGGGCGGACAACCATGGACGTACCTCGCCGCGCCTCTGGGACGCCTCAACCCCGGATCCACCCTGAACCCCACCCCCGCCTTCCCCTTTGGACATGGACTGGGCTACGGCCGCTTTACCTGGCACGATGCCTCACTGAGCACCACCACGGTCCCCACAGACGGCGAGGTGGAGTTAGAAGTCACTGTCACCAACGGCACCGATCATGCTGGAGCAGACGTGGTGCAGATTTACCTCCACGACCCCGTGGCACAAACAGTGCGTCCCGAGCAGCGACTCATTGGATTCGCGCGGGTGGAGTTGAAGCCCGGCCAATCAGCCCGGGTGCAGTTCCGCATCCCCATGGACCTCACCAGCTTCACCGGCCTCGATTTCACGCGCGTGGTGGAACCCGGCGCACTCACCTTGGGCGTCGCACGCTCAGTGGGCGAGATTGAGCACGCACTGAATCTCACAGTCACCGGGCCCGTGCGCACAGTGGATCACAACCGTGCGCTCGCGCCTACGGTGACCGTCACCGTCTCTTAAGCGCCAAACGCATATGTGGGCGCCCCGCCCACACCCGGCCGCAAGCGGAACAAGGCGCCTTGGTCGGCGTCCCTGGCATCGGCGTCCATGAATTGCCACGCGGTAGTGACGTACAAATGATCAGCACCGTCCGCAACAAAGCCAGGGCACGTGGGCTGCATGGCAGGCAAACGCACGCGCGTGGTCAACTTGCCAGAGGGTTCGTAGCGTTCCACGGACCAAGCGCCATATCGAGCCACCCACAACCCACCGTCGGCATCTACCGCGAGACCATCCGGGAAGCCCTCCGCCGTGTCAAAAACCACCGCCCGGCGCGCGTCGCTCAGCGAGCCGGTGTCGACGTCGTAATCAAACGCCAACATCACGTGCGCGAGCGAATCAATCAGATACATAACGGACGCGTCCGGGCTAAACGCAATGCCGTTGGGAAACTGCACAGGCTCCAACACTGTGCGCACCGAACCGTCGGGTTCCACCCGATGCAATGCCCCCGGCCGGGACCCAAAAATCATCGCGGTGGAACCCACCCACAAGCGACCCGCAGGGTCGCAAGCGGCATCGTTGAGCCGATGCGTGCGAGGCACAAAACCCCGCGCTACCCACGTGGATGGCGGGCTACCAGGGTCCGCGAGTGACACCCCTTCTTTCACCGCACAGACATACCCGCCTTGCGCGCGGGGAATGGCTGCCCCCAACG
>JAEYYZ010000208.1 GCA_023428185.1 Actinomycetes bacterium | reverse complement strand
TCGCGTTCCGGATCCTCACCCACGGCCGCGAGGATCTCGCGCACAGCGGCCTCTATGCGTGGCTTATCGACTGACATGGTCCCTCCCCTGCCGTGTGGTGCGGGTTAGTCTGCCTGCGGCTTGCGTGAAGCGGGCTTACGTGCGGGTGGCTTGGAGGCCGACGCCTTGGCCGCGGTGGTCTTGGTGGCCGACGCCTTGGTGGCGGGGGTCTTGGAGGCCGACGCCTTGGCCGCGGTGGTCTTGGTAGTCGACGCCTTGGCCGCGGCGCTCTTGGAGGCCGACGTCTTGGCCGCGGCGCTCTTCCCTGCCACCCTCTTGGGCGAGGCCGTGCCGGACCCAGCATCGGACCAGTCGCCGCTCACCCAATCGGGGCGTGCAGGCAACTTCTTGACCTTGGCAAAAATGCGCGCCAAATCCGCCTCGCCCAAGGTCTCCTTCTCAAGGAGTTCCTCGGCCAGCGAGTCCAGGAGTTTGCGGTTGTCACGCAACGCGCGCGCGGCATCGGCCATGGCGGCGTCCATGAGCAAGCGCACTTCGGCATCCACCAGAGCAGCCAGGTCCTCGGAGTAGTTGCGCCCGTGACCCATGTCGCGGCCAAGGAATACCTCGCCCGAGGCACCCGCAAGCCGCACCGAACCCACCTTGGGGCTCATGCCAAACTCCATAACCATCTGGCGAGCGATCTCCGTGGCTTGACTGATGTCATTGCTCGCGCCCGTTGACGGGTCCCCAAACACAATTTCCTCAGCCATACGCCCGCCCATCGCGTATGCCAGATTGTCGAGCAGTTGCTGCCGGGTCTTGGAGTAGCGGTCCTCCTGAGGCATCACCATCGTGTAACCCAAAGCACGGCCCCGCGGAAGGATCGTCACCTTGGTAACGGGGTCCGTGTGGTTCGCGGCGGCAGCCACCAAGGCGTGTCCACCCTCGTGGTAAGCCGTGACTCGCTTGTCGTGATCGTTCATGACGCGGGTGCGCTTCTGGGGTCCAGCGATCACACGATCAATGGCCTCGTCCATGGCATGAGCATCGATCTGTTGCAAGCCGCGGCGCGCTGTGAGCAGAGCCGCTTCATTGAGCACGTTAGCCAAGTCTGCGCCGGTGAAGCCCGGGGTGCGGCGAGCGAGTGACTCAAGGTCAACATCGGGCGAAATCGGCTTGCCCTTGGCATGCACCTCGAGCACCTTCTTACGGCCCTTGAGGTCCGGCGCATCCACACCCACCTGGCGGTCAAAGCGGCCAGGACGCAACAGGGCCGGGTCGAGGATGTCGGGACGGTTGGTGGCCGCAATCATGATGACGTTGGTGTGGATGTCAAAGCCATCCATCTCCACCAGCATCTGGTTAAGGGTCTGCTCGCGTTCGTCGTGACCACCACCCATGCCGGCGCCGCGGTGGCGGCCCACGGCATCGATCTCGTCAACAAAGATGATGGCCGGGCTGTTCTTCTTGGCTTGCTCAAAGAGGTCGCGCACGCGGCTGGCGCCCACGCCTACGAACATCTCCACAAAATCAGAGCCGCTAATGCTGAAGAACGGCACACCCGCCTCGCCTGCAACGGCGCGCGCAAGAAGAGTCTTTCCCGTTCCAGGCGGGCCGTACAGCAGAACGCCCTTAGGGATCTTGGCGCCTACCGCCTGGAACTTGGCTGGGCTGGTGAGGAACTCCTGAATCTCGCGAAGCTCCTCGACTGCCTCGTCAACACCTGCGACATCGTCAAACTTCACCTTGGGGGTATCGGGTGCTACCTGCGTGGCGCGCGAGCGGCCAAACTGCATGATCCGGCCGCCGCCACCCTGCATGGACGCGAGGAAGAACCACAGCAGCCCAACAATCAAGATGATGGGCAGAAAGCTGAACAGGATGGACGACCACAATGAACCCCGGTTCACGGTGGAGTCGTACCCCTGTTCGGGATTGGCGGCTTTGACGGCTTGCACAATCTCGGCGCCTTGCGGGGCCACGTAGAAGAACTGCACCAAGCCCTCGAGTTCCACCAGGTCCTCACTGAGACCTTCCGGGAGGGGATCGGTGAGGGTCATCTTGACGCGTTGATCAATGTCAACCATCTCCACTTGCTCAACGGCCCCCGCCTCAAGCAGGGCCAATCCCTGCGAGGTGGTGATCTGAGTCACCGGGGTCCGGGACAAAATGGAGAACGCCATGATGGCCAAGAGGCCCACCACAAGCCAGATGAACAAGTAACGCCAGCGGAAAGTCTTCATCGTGGACTTGACTCTACGCGAGCCTGAATGCGCTCACCTTGCAGTTTCGCTCACGGCATGCCGCAGGGACCGCACCGACCCGCGCTTCGCTGGGGCCAGCTCATCGTCAGACTCGACCCGTGCGCTAATCGTCACTCAGCACCGAAATGGGCTCACAACAAGACTCTTTCGCAAAGTTATGGCCAGAATCTGGCGCAAAACGGTGCTCCGTGACGATACCCCGGCGCTACAGCACCGATCGCCCCCCACCGGGATGCCTCCGCACCTCAATCACGCGGCGCACCGCATCCGCCACGGTGCCCGGATGGTGGACCACATCCCCGTATGTGAATCGCAACACCGCGAGACCCATACCCTGAGCGACGCGATCGCGCCTGCGGTCCTCAGAAAATGAGGCCTCACCCAGGTGGAACTCTCTGCCGTCCGTCTCGACAATGACTGCGCGGTTGACGAGCAGGTCCACGCGCCCTACGCCGGGAAGCCACACTTGCGGCTCTACACGGAAGCCGGCCTCGACCAACTCCAACCGCGCGAAGGTCTCAATCATTGACTCGGCGCGAGGGTCAGCCATGGTGTGGAGCCAATGCCCGTGCTTCGATGTGCGCCTACCCGCGAAACGCAACTCTTCACGCGACACGATGCCCCGCGCGAGCGCCGCATCGGTCACCGCAAGCAGCTCGCGAGGGCTCAGGCAGCGTGTCGCATGAGCGAGAGCCGAGGGAACTGAAACCTCCTTGCGATCGCCTTGAGGGAGCCTGGCGCACCACTGCTCCCTATGGACCGTAATGGTTTTGGGAGGCCGCATGATGTGGCGTTCGGGCGGCACCGCCAAGTGAGTCGAGTTCGGTGCGCTGAGCAGAGGCAGGTCCCATGCCTCGAGAGCTGTCACGCAGGTGGGCACGCCTCTGTACTGCGCGGCGGCGAGGTCCACGGCGGACGCGCCGCGGAGTGCATAGGTACCGTGCTCCACTCGCACGAGCAGTCCTCGCCGCACCGCAGTCCGCACTTGGGCAGCGCTGACACCCTGCGAGAGCAAATCGTCCCATCGCGCTGCGCCGCGATGTCGTAGCGCGTGTTCAATAACGTCCATGGCGGCACTGTCGTCCACGGCGCATGAGCCCACCTGCTGTAGTGGCGCCACCCCACAATCAGCGGGATCTGTGCGACCTGGGCACGACAAGATTCGCGGCTGATCGCAGATGCTTCGTCACTCAGCACCGGATTGGCCTTCGCTTCCGCAGGGAATGATGCATCTGGGGCAGATGTGACGCCAATGCGGTGCTGAGTGACGCTCGAGGTGAAGAGGGTGGGCGCGGCTGACGGTGCCGACCGGCGGCGGGTCGGGAGTGGCGAGGTCGCGCTAGCGGGTTGGTAGACACGGGCCCGGCTGACGGTGCCGACCGGCGGGGCAGACCGCCCGAGTCGCCGCCGCACCACGAAGAGGGCGACGCCCGCTCAGGCCTCGCCGTACACCCGCGGTTCGAGGATCGCCACAAACGGCAGAGTCCTGTACTTCTCGTTGAAGTCCAAGCCGTAGCCCACTACAAAGTCGTTGGGGATGTCGAAGCCCACGTATTTGGGAACCACCTCAACCTGCATGGCTTTGGGCTTGCGGAGCAGGGCAGCGACCTCCACTGATTCGGCGCCGCGAGAGCGCAGGTTGCCAAGCAGCCACGCGAGCGTCACGCCGGTGTCGATGATGTCTTCCACGATCAGCACGTGCCGCCCTGTGAGGTCGGCGTCCAAGTCCTTGAGGATGCGCACCACCCCCGAGGACTTGGTCCCCGAGCCATAGGAAGAGACGGCCATCCAGTCCATCTGTACGTGCGGCGGCAAGCGGCGCGCGAGGTCCGCCATCACCATGACAGCACCCTTGAGCACACCCACCAGTAGCAAGTCCTTGTCCGCGTAGTCTTCGCGGACCTGCTGAGCGATCTCGTCGAGCTTGGTAGCGATTTGCCTTTCGGTCACGATGATTTGGCTGAAGTCGTCCATGTCGAAGGCGGCGTTCACGCAGTGCTCCCAGGTTCGGGCGGGTTTGTTGGCGGCTTGCGAGTGTGGCGGGCGGTGTCTAGCGGCCTGCCGATGATCAGCCTGCCATATTCCCGTCGGGCCTCATACCCTCCTGGGAGGGCCACGGCTCCTTGACCTTTGTAGCTCGTCACTAGTGCGTCGAGGGCGCCTACGTGGGTGGCGGTGAGCGGGCCTGCGCCTTGGTTTTCGGCGAGCATTTTGAGCATGCGGGTGCGAATGGCATCGGGGAGGGCCGCGAGCATGTCGCAACGCCAGTTCTGGTCCGATGCCTCGCCCGCCGGTAGGGCGGAGCGGGCTTGGCGGTCGAGTTCGTCGGCGTCGGCTTGAAGCAACGCCGCTGAGCGCGCGAGGCCGGAAACCACGCCCGGTCCCAACACATCCACCAAGGCTGGCATGACGACGCTTCGCAGGGCGGACCTTCGCGGCCCGCCTTCACCTTCGTTGGTGGGGTCGAACCAAGGCTCCAGCCCTTGCGCCTCGCATGCGGCAATGGTGACGGATCTGCGCAACGACAAGAACGGCCGGAGCACGCGCCCCCTGCGCGCGGGGATCCCCGCGAGCGCTCGCGCCCCTGAGCCCCTCGCCAATGCAAGGAGCACGGTCTCGGCTTGGTCGTCCATGGTGTGGCCGGTCAGGATCAGCGGGTTGAGGCCACCTTCGGCGTGGGCGCGCGCCTCAAGTGCCGCGTACCGCGCGTTGCGCGCCGCCGCTTCTAGCCCACCGTCTCTGCCCACTTTGACTTTCTCAATGAAGACGGTGGCGATGCCGGCTTTGCGGGCTTGAGCTTCGGCGCGCTTGGCTACCTCGGCGGAACCTTCTTGAAGGCCGTGGTCCACGATGATCGCGCCCACGTGCAGCCCAATCTTGTGACCGGCGAACGACGTTGCCGCCGCTAACGCCAAGGAATCGGGGCCCCCTGAACACGCCACCCACACGCGGGTGCCCAAGTCCAAGCCGTCCAGCACTTCGCGCACGGCGTTGCGCGTTGCGGCGACTGCCGGGTGCGGGCCGGTCATGGGTGGTGCTCCCTTGCGTGCTGCGTGGTTGCGGGCGGGTGCCCGTTCATGGCGTACAACCACATTGTGCCAACGCGGTGACGAACTCGTCGATCGCGGATCGAGGCCGGTCCTGTCCCGCGGGCATGCCATCCGCGAGAACAGCAAACACCAGCACGCGACCTTCGGCCGTCTGCACAATGCCTGCAAGGCTCGTGACGCCCGTGAGTGATCCGGTCTTGGCTCGCACCACACCGGCAGCCGGGGTGTCGTTGTATCGCCCGCCCACTGTGCCTTCCAGTGCACCAATAGGGAGCCATCGCAGAAACTCGCCCGTGTTGGAATCGGAGAGCGTCAAGCGAAGAGCCGCCACCAGTTGCGCCGCACTCACTCGGTTGCGCGTGGAGTACCCCGCGCCGTCGTAAAACTCGATGCCCGTGGTGTCGAAACCCAAGTCTTGCAGCCCAGCCAATACCGCCGCCGATGCCCCGGCCGGGGTAGCGGGCCGCCCCGTCTCTTTCGCGAGCACGCGGCTCATGAGTTCTGCGATGGTGTTGTCGGAGTCGATGATGGTGTGCTCGGCTACGCGCCATAGCGGCGCGGAGAACACCACCCCCACTTGGTTGCCTGTGGCTCCGGCTCGTGATCCGGTGTAGGTGGCCGCGATGCCTCGTTCCACTAGTCGCTGGGCCAACAC
>JAEYYZ010000207.1 GCA_023428185.1 Actinomycetes bacterium | reverse complement strand
GCCCCAGTATTTGGACGATGCTTGGCCCGCCAATGACTCCACGGCCACTTTCCGTGCGCGTCACCAAGAGGTGGCCAAAGACTCCGAGAAGGAGTTTGCGAGCCGGCTCGCGTAGTTCGGTTCCGGTGTCTCAGTTCGGGTGGTTCAGTCCCGCTGCGCCAGCATCTCCTGTACCTCGGTCTTGCGCACTTTGCCCGACGCCGTGCGCGGCAGTTCATCAACCACCACTACCTGCTTGGGTAGTTTGTAGCGCGCGAGTTTGCCGTCGAGGAATCCGCGCACTGAGTCGAGGTCCGCATACGCGCCTGGTGCGAGGGTGAGCACTGCCACGGGCACTTCTCCCCACTTTTCGTCTGGGACTCCCACTACGGCCACTCCTGTGACCCCGGGGTGTCCCATGAGCACGCTCTCTACCTCGGCGGGGTAAATGTTCTCGGCACCCGAGATGATCATGTCTTTGGCTCGGCCGGCAATGTAGAGGCAACCGTCGTCGTCGACATAGCCCAAGTCGCCGGTGCGGAACCAGCCGTCGTGCGCAAAGGCGTCGGCGGTGGCATCGGGCATATTGAGATAGCCAGCAAACACATTGGGTCCGTAGATGTGGATCTCGCCAACCTCCCACGGCGGCAGGATGGCGCCGTGCTCGTCCACCACGCGCACGGTGGTGAAGAAGTGTGAGAAGCCCACACTGCCTTGTTTGGATCGCGCCCACTCGGGGGACAGTGCGGTAGCGCCGGGCGAGGTTTCGGTCATGCCGTAACCCTGCGAGAAGCTCAAGCCTCGCTTCTCGTACGCCTCGATGATCTTCATGGGCGCGGGTGCGCCGCCGCACGTGAGCTTGGACAAGCTGGAGATGTCGGTGCTGTCCCAGTTGGGGTGTTCCGCCATGAGCTGGTAGGTGGTGGGCACGCCGCTGAGCATGGTGACACGGTGCTTCTCGATCTGCGCCAGCGCGCGCCCCGCTTCAAAGCCGCGCTCCAGCACCAGCGTGCCGCCCTTGAGGATCACGGGCAGCGCGCCCATGCCCAGGGATGCCACGTGGAAGAGCGGCGAGATCATGAGCGCCACGTCTGAGGAGACGAGGTCGTAATCGATGATGGTGTTGATCGCCACCCACGTGAGGTTCGCGTGCGTGAGCACTGCACCTTTGGCACGGCCCGTGGTGCCGGACGTGTAGATGATGGCTGCTGGGTCATCGAGGCTCATGGGTGTGGGCAGCGCGGGTGGGTAGTGGCGTGCGAGGAAGGCGTCGAGTCCAGGTGAATCCGAGGAGCCGGGACCGGTGGGGATCACGTCCCCTGTAGCGATGCCTGCAGCCTGCGCGCCCGGTAGTGCGCGTTCGGCCAGTCCGGGGTCATGAATGAGCAACCGTGAGCCCGAGTCGCCAAGCACGTGGGAGACCTCCGGGGTTGCGAGTCTCGTATTGACCGGTACAAATACGGCGCCGATGCTCACCGTGCCAAAGAGCACCGCCAAGAACTCGGGGCTGTTCTCGCCCATGAAAGCCACGGCATCGCCTTTGCGGATGCCGCGGTCCGCGAGCATTGCCGCCACCTTGTCTGCGGCGTCGGCGAACTCGGCGTAGGTGACCTGGCGCTCGCCGTCAATGATCGCAATCTTGGAGGCCGATTTCTCCCGCCTCTTAATCAACCAAGACCCGAGTCCCTCGTGGTGCATGTCGCTCCTTTGCGCCGATGCCCTGCCTGCTGGGGGCGGCCGCTCGCTATGCGTAGAAGCGGTACAGCGCGCGGGCCGCCACCGCGGGCTTGGAACCGCCTTCTACCTCAATAGTTTGATCCACCGTGAGCTGGTATCCACCTTGAACGGGTGTGACTTCAGCAACTACTGCGTTCATGCGGATTCTGGCGCCCACTTTGACGGGAGAGATGAACCGCACTTTGTCTAGCCCATAGTTGACCTTGGTGGTGACTCCGGTGACGTCCAGGAGGTCGGTCCACAACTTCACTCCCAGAGCCAAGGTGAGCATTCCGTGCGCGATGGCACCGCCAAAGGGACCGGAGGCTGCCCGCTCGGGGTCCACGTGGATCCATTGGTGGTCGTCGGTTGCATCCGCGAACACGTTGACGCGGTCTTGAGTGACCTCAAACCAGTCAGTCCACCCCAGGTCAGTGCCAACCAACGTCTCGATCTGTGCGTACTCCATGGTGGTGGTCATGCATGGTCTCCTTTGGTGGGGTTATGCGAGGCGCAGCAGGCGCACGGCGTTGTCTTTGAGAATTCCTGGCATCACCTCTGGTTTGAGTGAGGTGGTCTGCGCGTCGCTCATCCACCGCTCTGCAGTGAGCAGCGGGTAGTCGGTGCCAAACAGAACGCGGTCCTTGAGGAGCGAGTTGGCGTAGCGCACCAGCTCCGAGGGAAAGTACTTGGGACTCCACCCTGAGAGGTCAATCCACAGGTTGGGCTTGTGAACCGCCATGGCAAGAGCTTCGTCTTGCCAGGGCACGGAGGGGTGAGCCATGACTATCTGCAAGTCCGGAAAGTCTGCGGCCACGGCGTCAAGCAAGATGGGCCGCGACAGGCCAAGTCGCAGTCCCCTGCCGCCAGGCAATCCCGCGCCAATGCCGGTTTGACCGGTGTGGAACAGCGCGGGCACCTGGGCATCGCGCATCACCTCGTAGAGCGGGTACCAACGCTCATCACTGGGGTCGAATCCCTGCACCGTGGGGTGGAACTTGAAGCCCCTCACCCCACTGTCTTCCACCAAGCTGCGGGCCCTGGCCACGGCATCGGGCTTATGGGGGTCTACGGACCCAAAGGGGATGAGGACGTCGTTGTGGCGAGCTGCCCCTGCGGCTACCTCAGCGCTGGAAATGGGCGTGTGACCCAAGTGCGTTTCGGCGTCCACCGTGAACACAACGGCCGCCATGTTCCGCTCGCGGTAGTAGTCAGCAATGCCGTCGAGGCCGGGGCGCTGTCCGTGAGCTTTGAAGTACTTGGAGGCCGCGTCCGCGAGGTCAGCGGGGAGCGAGGCGTGGCCGCTCTCGTCCACTTCGACGTGCACGTGCACATCGATGGCCTCGATGGCGTCTACGTTGACGCCAAGCTCGTAAGTCACTGAGGCGACCTCTCTGATCTGGACTAGTCCTTGGGGCGTTCGAACTCGGGCGGCAAGGGCGGGAACGTCTCGCCTACCGATTGCAAGTGTCCCTCGGTCACGCTTGCGAATTGTTCGTTGAGCGCTTCAAAGGTCCAGCCGCCGGGCTGGTACGCGGTGACCTCGGGCTCCGGGTGGCGCCACAGTTGCATCCTGTCGCCACCCACGCCGATGACTTGGCCGGTGATCTCAGCCGCGGCATCGGAGGCCAAGAAGGCGATGATGCCGCCCACGTCATCCACGGTGCCAAAGCCAAGGTCGCGCCGGAAGAAGTCGGGCATTGGCTCGCCCGCCGCGTCCGCTTCCACGGCGGCGGCAAAGTAAGGAATGGTCGCGGTCATGGCCGTGGCGGCCACGGGGACCACGGCGTTGGCGGTGATCTTGTCGCGGCGTAGTTCCATGGCCCACGTGCGGACCATGCCCACGATGCCTGCCTTGGCTGCGGAGTAGTTGGTTTGGCCAAAGGTGCCGCGTTGACCGGTGGGTGAGCCGATGCAGATGACGCGCCCGCCTTCGCCTTGCTCCCGGAAGCGCAGCACTGCCTCACGCACGGTGGTGAAGGTGCCGCGCAAGTGCACGTTGACCACCAGGTCAAAGTCCTCGTCGGTCATCTTCCACAGCACGGTGTCGCGCAGCACGCCCGCATTGGTGACTACCGCGTCCAGACGGCCAAAGGCGTTCACGGCGGTGCTGACTAGCTGGTGCGCGGTTTCCGTGGGACCTACGGGGGCGACCACTGCAACGGCCTTGCCTCCGGCGTCGGTAATGGTGGAGACCGCGCTGGCGGCGGCGTCTGGATCTACGTCGTTGATGACCACGGAAGCTCCGCGTTGTGCCAATTCGCGTGCGTACGCGAGGCCCAAGCCCCTTCCGGAGCCTGTGACGATGGCGACTTTGCCGTCTAGGGACATCTGGCACTCCTTAAAGTTCCTACCCCATTACAGTCGGAAACCGTTGAGATTGTCAATCATTCCGTTTATCTATGAGTTGCGTTAGCATCACAGAATGCCTGGTCGCAACGATGCCAACGCCGGGCCCGCAGCGCGCGAACGCCTAGTGGGCTCGGATTTGAGCATGGACGCGAACTTTCTGCTGGCACGCACCAATGCCCTATCGCTCGCGGCGAGCAACGCAGCACTTGCCGAACATGGACTCAAAGTGCGCTCCTATGCGGTGCTCACCGTGGCCGCGAGCGGAGACCGTCCGTCGCAGCGCGAACTCGCGGCGTTCCTGCAATTGGACCCCAGTCAAGTGGTGGCGTTGGTGGACGACTTGGAGGAGCGCGGGCT